>CALGSR010000283.1 GCA_937902115.1 uncultured Bacillus sp.
CTTAGGACAAGAAACCCCTTCCTCAAGCGCAAAGCGATAGGTGGGGGAGGTTCATGAGGATTTTTGTGGAGACGTGAAACAGACAACAAAAGGTTTAAAAACTGTGGATTCCACCATATGGAACTATGGATGGAACAGCTATTTGAACACTATTAAACTGGTAGAAGTGTCCCTTTATTTCTAAAGAAAATTAAGTTTAAATATTTAAGTGACAAGACATCATTCAAATTTTGAATGATGTCTTGTCTTATTGACGAGTGACACAAAACTTTAGATTTTAAAAACAATAATATAACAGACAGTTCTTCAGACGGCCCTTCCCATATCTATTAGCCATATCGATAAATATGATCCCTTTCCTGATAGCGTAGCTGACCAATGTCTTTTCCTTGCAAACTCATTCGGCTGTCCTTAGTGTATATGGAAAAATTTCCATATTGCTCACAAATGTTTTAAAAGTTAAATTAAATGTTGACATTAGACAGACTGATAATTAAAATAAAAACATAGTAATTGATAATAATTATCACTATCATTGTAGTGAAAAGTCAGGAAGGTGGAAAAACATTCATGAATCTATCAAAATTATTTAAGCCTCTACTGGTTAGTGCCGCAGTAACGATTGGCCTAGCTGGTTGTGGAACAAATCAGAGTAACAAAGAAGAGGAAAAAGCAGCTTCAAAACCTAAAACAACAGAAAATCAAGAAGTTAATATCTATACGGCAAGACATTATGAAGTGGATAATGAAATTTATAAGAAATTTACAGAAGATACAGACATTAAAGTGAATGTTGTAAAAGGGGAAGCGGAGGAACTGATTGAGCGATTAAAGCGTGAAGGAGAAAGTACCCAGGCAGATTTATTTGTGACCGTAGATGGTGGAGTCCTTGCAAATGCAAAGCAAAATAATATTCTGCAGCCGGTTTCTTCCGATACAATTAACAAAAATGTACCGGAAAACCTTCGTGATACTGATAATCAATGGATCGGGCTGGCAACAAGGGCACGTATCATTGCTTATGCAAAGGACAGAATAAAGCCGGAGGAACTGTCTACGTATGAGGATTTAACGAACGAGAAATGGAAAGGGAAATTGTTAGTTCGTTCTTCTACAAGTTTATATAACCAATCAATGCTTGCTTCGTTTATTGAATTAAACGGTGAAGAAAAGGCAGAACAATGGTCGCAAGGGATCGTCAATAACTTTGCCCGCCAGCCGGATGGCGGTGATCGTGACCAAGCGAAAGCAATTGCTGCAGGTACTGGTGATTTGGCTATTATGAACACTTATTATGTTGGACTAATGGCAAACTCTGAAGACCCTGAAGAAGTAAAAGTAGCTGATGGTATTGGAGTCTTTTTCCCGAATCAAAAGACGAATGGTACTCATGTGAATATCAGTGGAATTGGCTTAACAAAGCATAGCAAAAATAAAGAAAATGCGATTAAGCTTATTGAATATATGACAAGTGTTGAAGCCCAAGAATTTTTATCAGCTAATAACTATGAGTTCCCGGTGAATCCAGATGCAACTTTACCAGAATTGTTAGAGAGCTGGGGCAAATTCAAAATGCAGGAACTTAATTTTGATACTTTAGGGGAGCATAATAAAAAGGCGATCGAAATATTCAATAAAACAGGTTGGAAGTAATATGAAGGCAGAACTAATTAAAAGGAATATAAAAAAGGATTTTAATGGTTGGTTAGTTATTAGTCTAGTTGGGGCAGTGGTTATTCTACTGCCTATCTTGTTTATTTTCTCCTCTATATTTCATGAGCCTAATGAAAACTGGTTGCATATTCGCCAGTTCTTGTTGAAGAATTATTTTGTGAATACTTTTATACTTGTTGTTCTATCTGGTATTTTTACTGCTATTTTAGGCGTATCATTGGCCTGGCTCATTGCGGCTTATGATTTTCCGCTAAAACGTTTTTTTCGCTGGGGGTTAATTTTACCGCTATCTATTCCAACATTTATTGCTGCTTTTACCTATCGAACGATGCTAGGCTATACCGGAGTCATTCAATCAACGTTAAGGAATCATTTTGATTATCAGATTAATCCTGAATGGATCACTGTTTCGGGTATAGGTGGGGCCATTTTTATTTTCACGCTATTTCTATATCCATATGTTTACATAATCACAAGAGCATTCCTTGAAAGCCAAAGTACCTCCTATATTGAAAGCGCAAGACTGTTAGGAAGAAAGCCATTAGCTGTATTTATGAAAGTGGTTCTTCCTCTTTCTAGACCTGCTATCGTTGGTGGAACCATATTAGTCATTTATGAAGTGCTAGGTGATTACGGAGTGACTAGTTATTTAGGGATTCACACCATTTCAACGGCAATTTTTCAAACATGGTTTCGCATGTACGATGTAAATTCAGCCATGAGACTTGCCGCATGGTTGATGGTCATTATCGTTGGAATGTTCTTTTTAGAAAAATGGCTAAGACAGGGGCGGCGCTATAACGTAAGTACAAAATCGAGGCCGCTTGTACCTGTGAAACTGAAAGGAATGGCTGGGATTGCAGCCTTTTTGCATTGTGGAATCGTGTTTCTTGTCGGTTTTCTTATTCCATTTATTCAGTTAATTGC
>CALGSR010000284.1 GCA_937902115.1 uncultured Bacillus sp.
TTTGTTGCAATAAATGAAACGTTAACCGGAAGAAAAGTTACATTTTAAGTAAAATATGAATAAAATTTACAAACCCACCCCTTGTATAGATAATAGCGAAAGCCCATATTTCATCGGGGTTTTGCGCCTTAAAATTGCCT
Source organism: uncultured Bacillus sp. (assembly GCA_937902115.1). Classification (GTDB taxonomy): domain Bacteria; phylum Bacillota; class Bacilli; order Bacillales; family Cytobacillaceae; genus Bacillus_BD. The sequence goes on from CALGSR010000284.1 coordinate 141, forward strand.
TTTCTATTAATGATGAATTAACTATTTATTTACAATTGCCTTTTGCTTTTGTAGAAAAAAGTAAAATTGTAGGGGTCAAATAATTAGAAATTCCCCATAATAGGATACTTTTATCCAAAAATGACGGAAATTAATCCCTATACTGTAGGTAAATGTAAAATAATTGTAAAAATATAGAGTATTGTGTTGATTATCCGCAGTTTATTAGCTAATGTTTTAAAGAGGGTTCTAGAAAATTTTCCCATTTAATTACTTTATTCCACAAAAATTCGGCACTTCCAAGGTCAATAGATGGAATTCTATGTGAGTTCAAACTCTGCTGAATGGGGTACAGCCTCTTACAATCCTTATGAATCTTTTAAGGAAATGGATTGAGCAAGTAGGAAGGCATGTGTGGAAATTCGCAAAGTGATTAGTAGAAAACGAGGATGGTGATCGAGAAGGGGAATTTTATTACTTACTTCTATTAGATTTTTTTTGGCGGGGGATATTTCATTTAACGAGTATATGTTGTTATAAGGGGTGTATCTTTTCTGATGAAGAATAAAAATGAGGGTAGCTTGAGAACCCTTTGGCAGAATACAAATCCGCCAAAATGGCAGCTAGCAATTGGTATCCTAATTAGTTTAGTGAATACTGCATGCGGTTTAATGATCCCTTTAGCACTGAAAGAGCAAATTGATCTATTAGGGGAGACTGGAATTTCATTTGAATGGGTATCCGTTATTCTTGTTCTAATTATTGCGGATATTATCTCGATGGGAATCTCGCTTTATTTATTAGCTTCAGTAGGGCAGAAGGTCGTATTAAATTTACGGAAAAAGCTTTGGGGAAAATTACTGAAGCTGGATGTGAAATTTTATGATAAGAATCAATCCGGTGAAATGGTGAGCAGGATGACGAATGATACATCCGTTACGATGAATTTATTATCGTCCGAAATGGCTGAATTATTCGCGGGTATCCTCTCAATCGCAGGCTCCGTCGTGATTTTGTTCTTTTTGGATGTACCGATGACACTGGTTTTGCTATCATCTATTCCGATAATGATTTTTATCATTATGCCTATTAGTAGGATCATCTATAAAATTTCATTTGAACAGCAGGAGAAAATGTCTGAATTATCTGGGTTCCTAGCCAAAGTGCTTGGAGAAATCAGGCTTGTAAAGGCTTATAACGCTGAGAAGAAGGAATATGATTTTGGAATCAAGCATTTAACTGCTCTCTATCATAATGGATTAAGGCTGGCAAAGATAGAAGCTATCTTACTGCCAGTATTAAGTACCGTTACCACTCTTATGATAGTAGGAATTGTTGGGTTTGGTGCCTACCGCGTTAGTCAAGGGCTCATTTCCTCAGGTGAGCTGTTAGCCTTTGTCCTCTATTTATTTCAAGTTGTTGCCCCGGTAGGAACAATCGGCCGTTATATCACCAGTATTCAATCGGCTTCAGGATCAACGCAGAAAATTTTTGAGATATTGGATCAGACGGAGGAAGCGCTGCATGAAACTCCAGCTTCAAGCGATAGACCTTTAAGTGGAGACCTCGAAATAAAGAATCTTTATTTTAAGTATGATCAAACTCCAGTTTTAAAAAATATTTCGTTGCAATTAAGGCCGTATACAACGACTGCGATTGTTGGAGCAAGCGGAGTAGGAAAATCAACCTTATTCTACATATTGGAAAGATTTTATACCCCCGATCAAGGTGAAATCACATTAGATGGGATTCATTATCAGGACATTAGCTTAAAGGAATGGAGAAGAATGTTCAGTTATGTTTCTCAGGATCCACAAATTTTCTCAGGAACGATCCGTGAAAATCTACTATATGGATTGGAAAAGGAGATCGATGAGGAGAAAATCATTGAGGCCTGTATTCAGGCAAATTGTTATGACTTTATCATGAATTTCCCTAATGGTTATGATACCGAGCTTGGGGAAAGAGGGATAAATTTATCAGGCGGGCAAAAACAAAGAATCGCCATCGCTCGAGCGCTTCTTAGGGATACTCCGTTTTTATTACTGGACGAAGCAACTGCCAACTTGGATTCCGAGTCGGAAAAGGCGATCCAAAAGGCATTGGACGAACTCATGGACAGCAGAACGACGATTATCATTGCCCACCGCATCTCGACCATCGAAAATGCTGACCAGATTGTCGTTCTAAATAAAGGGGAAATATCCGGAATCGGCACTCATCAACAATTGTTATACGACAATAGCTTTTACCGAAGCTTAGCACAAAAGCAATTAGCCGTATCTTAAATCGATTGAAATATTTTACATTGTAAATGAGGTCTTGCAGGCAAATGAGGGAGCCATTTCATTTATTGATATAGATGATAAATGATAGAGGTGTGATAGATGTTTTCGAAAATAAAAATAGCCAGGATGGAACTGGGTTTAACACAGCGGGATTTGGCCGACAAGGTCCATGCCACCCGCCAGACGGTAGGATTAATCGAATTAGGCAAGTACAATCCTTCCTTAAAACTTTGCAAAGATATTTGCAAAGCGCTAGGAAAAACATTGGATGAATTATTTTGGGAGGAATGCTAGATGGCCAAATTAGGCAAGACCCAAGCAAATAAAATGGATGAAAGAATCGAAAAGGTACATAACAAAATTTTTGCTTATACCGGTTTTATCATTTTAATTATTGCTTTTCTTGATATTGCCGTGAGAGCAGTCATTCTCCAGCGTCCATTCATGGAATGGGTGATGAGCGCGGTTCTTGTCATTATTTATTTGCTGGTTTCTTGTATTTGGATGTTAGTTACTGGAACTCTATCTCAAGACTTGGAGAGCAAGGAGCAAATAAAAGTAAAAATGAAAGAATCAATTTACGAGACGCTGCCGATTGCCCTTGCAGGTGTTATCTTTCTTTGTACCAAAAATGGCTTGCCGGAAACATTTGTACAATGGAGTGGGCTCATCATAGGTACAGTCGTTATGATTGGGATCATGTCCTTTATCGA
>CALGSR010000285.1 GCA_937902115.1 uncultured Bacillus sp.
AATTGAACGTTATTACCGTGATGCTCGTATTACGAGAATTTATGAAGGAACATCTGAAATTCAAAAGAATATTATTGCAGCGCAATTACATCGAAAATATCAATAAAGAAATTCTAGCAAACTATGAAAAAGGGGGGGTTCTATTGCGCTTGAAAGATAAAATTGCCCTCGTAACGGGTGCCGGCGGTCCGATGGGGGAAGCCATTGCTCTTCGATTTGCCGAGGAGGGTGCCAATTTAGTGATCACCGATATTTCTGAGAAGCGATTAAACAGAACGAGGGAAAAATTGCTTGAGAACCTCGATGTTGATCGAATTTTAGCGATAAGAGCAAGTGTACTTGAATTGGCTGAAGTGGAAGAAGTAGTGGAAGAAGCAAAGAAAAAATTCTCCAGAATCGATATTTTAGTGAATGTGGTTGGCGGTATCCGTGATAAGACAATGATCAAATCTCTTTTTGAAATTGATGGGGAACGCTGGGACAATACGATGGAACTCAATTTAAAGGGAACGTTTTACTGTACGAAATTAGTGGCTCCCATCATGCTCCAGCAGAGTTATGGAAAAATCGTTAACATTTCTACGATTCATTTTGAAGGTGAGAAAGGGTACGCCGATTATGGGGCTGCGAAGGCGGGAGTCTCCTCCTTTACGAAAACAGCCGCAAAAGAACTAAGTCCCATTATAAATGTCAATGCACTCGCACCAGGGTTAATTCAAACTTCCATCGTTGACAGAATGGACAATGAAACACTAGAAGAATATCGTAAAAAGACATTATCAGGCAGGTTAGGAAATCCAAACGATGTTGCCAATGCGGCACTATTTTTAGCAAGCGATGAGGCAGCCTATATCACTGGGCATATCATGCCTGTTTCAGGTGGCATTTGGCCGCATCTTTAATAGAGTGGAGGGATATGATCATGTATGATTTTGCGATTATTGGGGGAGGGATTGTCGGTCTTTCCACAGGAATGGCCATTTATCAAAGATTCCCGCATGCAAAGGTCGTTGTCATCGAAAAGGAATCATCGGTTGCGAACCATCAAACAGGACATAATAGCGGAGTCATACATTCGGGGATCTATTATAAACCAGGCAGCTTTAAGGCACGATTTGCCAAACAGGGAAGCCAATCGATGAGAGAATTTTGCCAAACGTATGGAATCCAGCATGAAATTTGTGGAAAAGTCATTGTGGCAACAAAAGAAGAGGAAATTCCTCTTCTTGAAAACTTATACCAGCGCGGTTTGGATAATGGTTTAAGTATCAATCGAATTAGGCAAGAAGAATTAAAGGAAATTGAACCGCATGTAAATGGCCTTGGTGCGATTCGTGTACCGATGGCAGGAATCGTTAATTACCGTCAAGTGAGTGAGAAATTTGCTGAAATTATCACAGAAAATGGCGGTGAGATTCAGTTAAATACAAAAGTCGAAAATATAAATGAGGAATCCGATCAAGTTTCGATTGAAACGAGCCGTGGCACGATTAAAGCCAAGCTGATCATTAACTGTGCCGGATTGCATAGCGACCGTGTGGCATCTGCAGCAGGTTATCATACAGATATGAAAATTGTACCGTTTCGCGGTGAATATTATAAATTAAAGCCTGAAAAAAGGCATCTTGTGAAGCATCTGATTTATTCTGTACCAAATCCTAAATTTCCTTTCTTAGGTGTTCATTTTACCCGGATGGTTAGCGGTGAAGTCGATGCAGGACCGAATGCCGTGATGGCCTTTAAACGGGAAGGGTATAAAAAGACAGATATTAATATGAAAGATTTGATGGAATCATTAAGTTTTCCTGGATTATGGAAAATGGCTGGTAAATTTGCCAAGGAAGGACTGGATGAATACGTTCGTTCTTTTAGTAAAAAACAATTTACAAAAAGCTTGCAAGCATTGATTCCGGAAATACAGGAAGATGATTTAATTCCGGCCCCTGCGGGAGTTCGAGCACAGGCCTTGAAGAATGACGGCAATATGGTAGACGATTTCCATATCATTATGGGAAAACGCTCCATTCATGTCTGTAATGCACCGTCCCCGGCAGCAACCGCATCGATTGAAATCGGGAAAGAAGTAGTGAGACGTATTCCGGTTGGGACAAGCGTGACGAATCGTATCAGCACCGTCATTTAAATTATTTTTCAGGGGGTGTAGATTCCATGTTTAATGAAAAAACGCTGTTTATTGCTGGACACGCACGGCTGCCCCAAGGGATGGCCGCCAAAAGTGTCTTTGAAACGCTGACCATTACAGCCGAAATCGATAGAAAGTATGGCGTGATTCTCGAAGCATCCTGTACATTGGCCACTGAGCATGGACGTCAGTTTATTGGAGACTTATTGAAGGGATTTAGTATTAATGATGGAGTGGATGAAATGATCGAGGCAATACAAACGTATTATCATGGAAAAGGAACCAATGCATTAGTTGCTGCATTGAAAGATCTGGTTCTCCATTATCAGCAAATGAAGGCCATTGACAGTAAGTGACTGTTTTGCAATATAAAGAAATTATTATTTGGTATCTGAATAATTGAAATAGTTTGATAAATATATCGATAAGTGCTATATTAGGAATAACTACTATTTATAATATGCTTACCTTTTGAAATACACCATTTCAAAATCGTAAACAGTTATGAATAAAAGGAACGGGAAAGTAAAAAAACAGAAAACTGTAATATTCGCTGTGACTCTATTCCCATAGAGCAGGAAAGTGAATATAAGCCAGTTGTGTAAAGTAGATTCCTAATGTTTGTTTAGGTATCCTTTTGCAGCTGGCTTTTTATATTTCCTGTTACAAACATTACTTTTTACAACAATAGGAGGAATGAATGATGGGTATAGCAGAAAGGCAAAAAGCAAAATTTGAAAAGGTAACACCATATTATCAAGTAAGTGTTCATCCGCAAACAAATCGTTTATATCACATTGAATTGTCAAAAGAGAGCATTGCCGATTTCCTTGATATGGTACTTCAAAAGGATTTTTCCGTTCAGCACTTGGACTACACACCATATGCCCGCTATCTAACAGCTTCCTACTTATTAGAACAAGTTGGAGGAGAGTTTGGCGAGCTGCTCTGTGATATTCTTCATGATAGAGAAACAGGCGGCTTTACGCTAGGCCTGGAGGGAGTGACGGAAAATACCGATGATTATGTCATTTTCTCCACTGCGATTTCTCATTTAATTGGCACCTCAAACTATGATGCGATGTCTGGAAAATATTATGCACGGTTCACTGTGAATGATACAGATAATAGTGATTCTTATTTACGACAGGCCTATCGTTTGTTTACACTTCATACGGATGGAACCTTTGTTGATGAGCCAACAGACTGGCTGTTAATGATGAAAATGGTTGAACAAAATGCCCGCGGTGGTGAATCAAGATTACTGCATCTTGACGACTGGAAGGAACTGGACAAATATGTGAATCACCCATTAGGTGGTCATAAATTCCTTTATAAAGCACCGAGCAGTAAAAATGTGAGCCAGGAAATTGAACGTTCGACATTCTTTAATTACAATAACAAGCCGGGAATGTGTTTTATTGACCAATTCGTTTATCCTGAAAACATTGAACAGGCCAAATATCTGTATGATCTTTCCAACTCAATGGAAAGCGATGAAAATGTCATAGAATTAGAGCTTCCTGTAGGAGATCTAGTCGTCATTAATAATATTTTCTGGTTGCACGGACGTGCAGCATTTGAAAAGGATCCGAATTTAAACCGTGAATTGTTACGCCAGCGCGGTCGATTTAGCTCGTAATACAACACTTGGAATTATTTTAAAGACAAGTTTCTTTTCCTGATTCTTCAATGGAAAAGAAACTTGTCTTTTTTCGGATGTCTATTTTGCAATCTTGTTTCTCATTATTGCAAATATTAACAGATTTGCGAATACATAGGTAAAAGAATGTACATTTACTGGTATAAAAAGTTGGCATGAAAATTGCATATACATATTATTAATAGGATAAATCAAATATAGAATGCTAGTAAATAGAATCTCGATAATGTTAAGGAAATAGGGGTAAACCGTTTCATTTATGTATGTGTTAAAGATAAGGAGGCAGAAACATGAATGCAAAGTACTGTAGAGAATCAAGAGTCATTCAAACAAACCGTGTCTTTCAAAATGATGTCAATAGCCATCAAACCTTATTTGGAGGCCGGCTCATGCAGCATATTGATGAAGTAGCTTCCATTTCCGCATTACGCCATTGCCGCACAGATTGTGTAACAGCTTCAACGGATAATGTTGATTTTTTATCTCCGATTAAAACGACAGATGCAGTCTGTTACGAATCATATGTAACTTGGGCGGGTTCATCATCTATAGAAATATTTGTGAAGGTTATAGCGGAAAACCTAAAAAGTGGAGAACGTAAAATTGCGGCAACTGCATTTTTAACTTTTGTTGGATTAGATGAAAATAAGCGTCCGACAAGGGTTCCTCATGTGATTCCTGAAACAGAGGAAGAAAAAAGATTAAATGAAACGGCACCGGAACGGGCTAGAATCCGCAGAGAAAGAAAAGAAAAAAGCAACGAATGGTCGAAATACTTTTCGTTAGAGATTCCTGGAATGGACTCTGTAGCGGAGTGTTTAGAGGGTTCTTTATTATAAGCTTTTACAACTGTTGCAGAATATGTAAAACGATAAATTATTAAAATACGTATTTGAGTAACAATTTGGGGGTTATAAAGTGGAGAATAGAAATTATCGGTGGGGAAACAATCAAATTAGAAAACAAGTAGGGGTACTTGATGAAGTCATACAGCCTCATAAAATCCTCAAAAATGCCACTTATTTAAATACCTATTTGCAACAATGGTTGGTTGCGAATATTTGGATATACGATGATCGGATTGTTTATGTAGGAGAGAAGCTTCCTGAACATTTAGATGAATGTGAGGTAATCAATTGTCAGGATCAATTTTTAGTTCCCGGTTATATTGAACCGCATTCACACCCAAGTCAATTATATAACCCTCTCACATTAGCAAAACATGCTGGACAATTCGGTACAACGACGTTGATCAACGATAATTTAACCTTCTTCCTTCAACTGACCAATCAGCAAGCCTTAAAGCTAATAAACGACCTTAATAACATTCCATCAAGCATGTACTGGTGGTGCCGGTTTGATGGAAATACTGAGTTGCTCCGTTACGATGAGATTTTTAATGATGAAAAGATTATGCCCTGGATCCAACATCCATCTGTGCTACAAGGCGGTGAACTGACAGGATGGCCGAAATTAGTAAGTGGTGACAACCAAATGTTAACCTGGTTACAAGAGACCAAGAGGTTGAATAAGAAAGTAGAAGGGCATTTTCCAGGTGCTTCCGAACGGACTTTAGCAAAATTTATGATAATGGGTGTTGATTGTGATCATGAAGCGATGACAGGTCAAGAAGCGCTGACACGGCTTATGCAGGGCTATGCGGTATCCCTAAGACATTCATCCATTCGCCCAGATCTAGATATTCTTTTAAAAGAATTAATACAATTAGGTGTGCAAAAATTT
>CALGSR010000286.1 GCA_937902115.1 uncultured Bacillus sp.
CTTCCAAGGAAAAAATGTACCACGGATAAGGACCTAGTTTACTAGATGCGCTCGGTCCTTATCCGTGGTACATTTTTTCCTTGGAAGGCCTGCTTGTCATTCTTAGTCTAATCGCCTGGCTTATCTTCCGAAAATGGGAAAAGAACCATCCGCATGTCGGTGAGCACATGTAAATACATTAGAGATTTAAGGTTATGAATTAGTTTAGTAGTTTAGGATTAAGGTAAAAGCATGGGGTATCCCGTGCTTTTTGTATTGCTTGATTATATATTTTTTAACAAAGAAATTGGCATATATGGTATATTATTCCATAATATACCAAACTATCCGATTTACCAACATTTTCTCGCCTTATTCTTGTATAATTTAATTCCATTCTCTCTCTTTCATTTTGATAATTTTCTCCTTTAAGAAAGATATTTCGCTAGTGTTTTCCAGCTTTTATTTTTCGAAAAAGAATTTTGTTCCGCGAATATGAAGCGAGCCTGTCTAAATTGACCGAAAGCCCTCCAATAAAGGTGGAAAAGCCTATAATATGGGAGCTCAACCCACTTTAATCAAACGTTTGATTAAAATGGAGGGATATTCTGTATGCATAAGGGAAAATGCTTTAATGATGCAAAGCGGTACGGGATTAATCCGGTAATTTATTGCATTTAAAGATGAGGGAATGCATATTTATGCAAATTCTTTTTCGGGAATTTAGATAGGACTTACTTGTGTTAATAGTAAATAATGAATATATAAAAACAGAACCGTGAAATTAATTTGTTGTAAGGAATTGAAATCTAATAGAAAAAAGGCTGTATATCAGTAGTTTAAGGGGTTGTTCACACGAAATGTAAAAAAGGGTGTGAGATTACCCCCATAAAAGAGCATGAAGTAACGAAATATTATAGTTGGCTTTGTATTAAACAAAGAAAAATTTTTCAGAAGTTTAAAGTTAATATAGTTTTCTGAAAATTATGAGAAATAGAGTAAAGTTGAGGTTTTATTCATAAACATGCGAAAAACAGCCCTTTTATTGGTGAAACGGCTGAATTTGCGGTTTTTCGGAACAATATCAGGCAACGTATACTAAGGCTCGGAAAGCTATTCCAAATAATTGATAGAGCCGGAGGTAATCGTTGATATGGTGAAAAATTTTAAAAATGTAAGAAATGTATTGAACATGAAAAAAATTGTGAGTGCAGGAGTCATTGCAGGAACCTTATTCGCCTCAACGTCAGCATTTGCCGCATTTAATGATCAAAGTCAAACTGCAACAGGGAATATTAGTCAGAACCATGCTGCGCTTGGATGGAGTATTTCCCAGGGGCAAAACAGTTCGGATAGCGTGACTCGTACGCAAAATGCTTCTACATTCTCCTTATTCAATAAACAACGTCAGAATACATCTTTTCAGCGTGATCAATTCCAAGGGGCTTTTGGGGCAGGAATCGGTCAGGCACAGGTGAGCAATGGGGCTGCCAACCACTCTCAGAATCTCTCGGGTCTCCTAAATAAACAGGATCAAAACACAACGGATACTTCCTCTCAAGGTCAATTAGCAGGAGGTGCCTTAATCGGGCAGCTACAGGGAAATGGAAGTTATACCAGTCAGATTCAGGTAGCTGACGGTGTATCAAATGATCAGGCACAAGATGCAGTGAACAACGAAGAACAGTACCAAGGTGCATCCGGTCTCTTAATTGGACAGGCACAAGGCTCTGGAAATGCAAATATTCAGGGTCAGTCAAATGGCGGGACAGGTAATACGCAGGGACAATCTGCAGAAAATAACTCTGATCAAGGGCAATTGGCCGGTGGTATTCTAATCGGACAAGCGCAAAGTAACGGTAATCTTAACGTGCAAGGTCAGGTAACGGACGGGGCATTAAACGATCCGAACCAGGTAATTGACAATGATTCCGAGCAAAGCCAAGCGGCGTTGGGTGCCTTAATCGGGCAGGCACAGGGCAGCGGAGCGGGATCATTACAAGTTTCTAATGTAACAGGTTTTAATAACGGTGCTGAACAAACTGTAGACAATGATTCTGAACAGGATCAGTTCGGCCTCGGCATGCTTGTCGGTCAAAATCAGTATTCCTATGCGGATTCTGAACAAGGGGCATTGGTTGGCGGAGTAAATAACGATGTGACAGAAGAAGTAGATGCTGATACGGATCAAACACAAGTGGGAGCATTCGGCGTGCTGCAAAATCAGGGTGCAGGAAGTGATGCTCTGCAAGGCGGTGCAGCCAGCGGCAGAAATAATGATCTTGAGCTGTCTATCGATAATGATGCCAGTCAAGTACAAGCAGGAGCGTTCGGAGCTTTACAAAACCAGTGGGCGCACAGCGGGGCGAGCCAGGGCGGTACAGTTGGCGGTAGAGGGAATGATGCCGTTTCAAATGCGGATAATGGGGTTGGTCAATTCCAATTCGGTTTGTTTGGTGCCAATCAAACCCAATATGCTGAAAACGGTTCTTTGCAGCTGAATCAGGTTGACGGGAGAAATAACGACTCTGACCAGAACGTTAATACAGAAACAAACCAAGGTCAATTAGGACTTCTCGGTGCAAGTCAGAATCAAGCATCCGTTAACGATACTGCACAAGGAGCTATCGTATCTGGTCGGGCTAATGATGCGGATCAGGATACTGATAATGAGACAACCCAGCTTCAATTAGGCGCTCTTGGTACGGTGCAAAATCAGGCCTCTAGCAATGGGGCTTCACAAGTAGGGACAACCATCGGCCTTAACAATGAATCTGATCAGGACGCTGAAAATGATTCGACTCAAGTTCAGGCAGGGATCCTTGGGGCTGAACAGGTTCAAGGATCTACAAATGGGGCGACGCAAATTGGTGCAGCAGTTGGTGTAGGGAATGATAATGTGCAGGTGTCTGACAACGATACAACTCAAGTGCAGTTAGGTGCATTTGGTACAGACCAAGACCAGAAAGCTGATAATGATACGACACAAGTCGGGGTTGGAGTGGGCTTAGCAAATGATGTAGAACAAGATGCAGACAATGATACAACTCAAGTGCAGTTAGGTGCATTTGAAGTAGAGCAAGATCAGGAAACTGACCATGACACGACCCAGGTCGGAGTTGCTGTCGGTGCCTTCAACGATATTAAACAAGATGCTGACAACAATTCAACTCAAGTTCAAGCAGGTGCCGGGAATGTGGAGCAGGACCAGAAAGTTGACACAAATACAAATCAAACAGCTGTTTCTGTAGGTGTGAATAATGATATTACACAAGAAGCGGGAACAAATACAACCCAAGTTCAAACAGGTTCTGACAGAGCGAACCAAACGCAAAATGTCTCCAGCAGCACAACGCAAAACTCTGTTTCAATCGGTTCAGGCAACACGCAAAGCTCTTCCTCTAGCTTTACAGTCAATCAAGGACAGAGTGCGAACTAAGCTGAATTTTTTTAAAAAAATACAGACTGAATGAGTTTGTCATGGGCCAAAGATAGCTTGTTTCATAATGTAAATCTCTGCCCTGAGTTTTTTTAATCCCCCGCCTCACGATCAGCTCCATCTGGTTTACGGCTGGATGGAGCTTATTTAGGTAAAGTGGAAAATTGAGTATTAGTGTGGTGGAAATTTTTTGCAAAATGAATGTGGAGGTATTTTATGCTGAAAAAAACAATCGGAACCGTTGTAACGGCTGCAGCGATCTTTGCAGGCTTGGGCAGTATGGATACGGAGGCGAGCCAGTGGAATCACTCATCGATTCAACAGCACCAAACGAATAATGGTTGGACAAAAATCTATCAAGAGGAGCGGAGTACTAGCGGCGGAACAGGAGCGGAGTTTAATGGAACGCATGGTGCTGCATCGGGACAGGCTGCGTTTGTGAACGGTCACCAGGTGCAAAGCGGGCAGTCAGACAGTCATGCAACAGCATCTCAATCGGAGGACGTAACGATTGATGCCGGGGATGTACAAGGAGGAAATGCGACTGTAACAACGGGAAGCGGCAATCTTTCGCAGACGACTTCCGTTTCAGGTCCGGCTCATATGCTCCAGTCCCAAACGACAATTAGCGCGGTCTTTCATTTCCAAGGAGCAATAGAGGGCGGACCTTCGATGCAACATCAAATGGCACAAACTCACACATCCCAATTCTCGGCGGTTATTTCACGGTAATTCAGGAGGCAGGCATGGGACGGTTTCCTTGTTTGACAAGGGAAAGGGATGAGCTTCCTGCTGTTTTTGTAGGAGCCCGTCCCGATTCTCCATCTTTACATGAATAAAACATAATACTTGTTATCTTTTAACAAATATAAGCTACATTCAATACATAAGAGGTGGTTACAAAGATGGGCTGACATGTAATTTGTATCCTTAAACAAATTAGATTCTTCCACCCTTCATGCTTTTGTAAGTGTTAAATATTCTATATATTTCGATAAATAGAAGTGATAACTATTTTTAGAAGGAGGAAAATGCGATGTTAAAAAGAATACTCTTCACCCTCATGATGATTTCGATGTTGATTTTTGGCAGTTCAACGGCCTGGGCAGGATCTCCTTTAGTGAACGAACAAAGTCAAACCATTGAAGGTGCCATCAATCAAGATCAAGAGGTGGACACAGACGAAACAGACGAGGAGACTACCCAGGAGCAAAGTATAACCACCGTTGTGGAGCAGTCTACGCGGGCTGATGAGAAATCCGGCGAAAAAGAGGAAGGACAAGCTATCTCAACTGCTTCTGCTGAATCGGAAAGAGATGATGCAGCACAAGTTACGGCGGCTTCAGATGCAGTTGAAGAATCTGAAGCAGTTGAGGATGAAGCGGCAGCAGAGCAGGAAGAAACAGAGGCTGACGGGGACACTGCAGCAGCTAAAAAAGGGGAAAGTAATGAAAGTGCCGCATCTGCTACCGTGCAGTCAAAAAAGGAAGAGGCAGCGGCTGTAAAAACGGCTGTTGAATCAGATGAGGCATCCCACAGTCAGGAGCAATCAGTGGAAATTATCGCTGAGCAAACCCAGACAGTAAAGGAAGCAGACCATGTAGATGCCGACCAAGAGCAGGATATTACGCTGGAATATAAACAAAAGCTGAAGGTGACGAAGGAGGAACAGCAAAGCCAGTATCAGAAAATCGTAACGGAGCAGGATCAGTCGATTTCGACTCCGCATGAAACGGACTTTGTTGAACAATCCCTGAAAACAGAGATTGATACAAAACAGTCTGGAGAAATCAATCTCGAGGCGGAGCGCAACAGCTCCATTCAGGAAACTTCCGTGAAGATGAAAGAAACACACGAATCCGAGACTTCTGGCGATGCGTTGATTAAGCAGGAGCAAAGTGTTGCAGCTAAGGCTGTGAGCAAGGATACGACAAGTGAAGGCTTCAGCATCAAAGCCGTTGCGGAAAATAGCGTAGAGATTATCAAGGATGCGGCGAGTGCTGTGGTGAATGTAGTTCAATTGATTTTTGTTAATGACGAAGAAGTAGCATCATTCGACCAAGAATTTCAGTTGGATGAAAAGGATGCTAAAAATTCACAAGTATACAGCCAAGTATTCGAGTGGGGCACACTTTTTGTTTTGAACAAGGTTTTCGTTGATCAAACAGAAGATGGTGATGTCTATTCCAAGCTGAAGAGCATCATTAAATTAGACTTTATTTTATCAAAAGAAAAAACAGTCGCTGCAGCATCGAATGCGGATGATAGCTGCTTCAATGATTCTGATTGCGACGGTTTGACAGATGATGAAGAAAGAAAGTTAGGTACCGATCCATACAACCCGGATACAGACGGGGACGGTTTAACAGACTACCAAGAAGTTCGCATCTACTTCACAAACCCGCTGAACCCGGATACAGATGGTGATGGTCGTACAGACTATGAGGAAGTTTATGTTTACTTCTCTAACCCGCTGATCCCGGACGCAGTTGGAAGCCGCTAAGACTACAACGAATGGTTAGAAAAATCAGGGCGTCAT
>CALGSR010000287.1 GCA_937902115.1 uncultured Bacillus sp.
AACGACTTGATTAACCGATCTATTATTTATAAAATACTTGTTTTTAATTTTCTTAAAGGCCCTTCTTGCGTATATAATATCTTCGTGAATATCTTTAATGTAATAATCCTTATGCAAATTTTTATATTCATCGTCCTTGTAAACATTATCTTCCTCATCAGAAAAAACAAGTCTTTGAAAAATATGTTCTTCTGCATCCTGTAATTCAATTGCAATTACCTGTTCCAAGTCTAAAAGCGAGTTGAAATTTCTTGCATAATAAATGGGACTTACTGCAATCACAACATTTTCTTTGTATTCGTCTATTAAATCGCGTAAAATTTTGCCCTTTATTATATACCTTTCATGGTGATATGGATTATCACGCATAAATCTTTCTAAAGTCGTTTGTAATCTCTTTTTTATTTCTTCATCCAAATCTAGAAAAGAATATCCTAATTTTTCAGCGAGTTTCTCTCCTGTTACAGTCTTTCCTACATTAGATATACCAAAAAGCAAAATCACCATATTTCTCGCCCTCACTTTGTTATAGAAAAGTAGGTGGAAACCTCGTCAGCTTGCGGTAAGGATGAAAACGTCACTTAGGAGGGTATTCATATTTAAGCTCTCTTTTAGTATTTTGAACAGGAGCTTGAAGTTAGACAGAATACGCAGTTGCAGTAACTAATCGTTTACCGCATGATTCTTTGCGTAGCCCTTGCACCTAAACAGCTACGCTTAATAAGGTTCTAGTACCGTTGGACGAACGGGAATTAACGCTTGCGGAGATATGGGTATTCATTAAAGGCTCAGCCCAAGAATTGCCCCCCTGGAGCGCAACGGCCTTGTAATCTTTTACATCTCTTCCATCTCCACAGCCTACGGATAAAATTACATCTAAGTAAAACCACGCAAGATTATTTAACGATTGAACTCCAGGCTTAACTTTAACAGCTTTCTTAAAAAACCAAAACGCTTCATAATCTTTGTGCAAACCTAATTCGACTATAGTCAGTCTATTAATCAAGTTAGCGTCTATCGGGGTAGCCTTAAGCTCCTTTCTTAGGTTAATACCCATTTGTTCATAATCTATTTTACTACACCTCCATGCATGACAACAACCATAACATCTTCTTTCCATCTAGCTAATTTAAACATGTATAACCTTTGGACGGCTCCGCCACTCACTGATTTCAGTTGTCCAATACCTTGCCCATTCTTTCATTACCTCATATTCCGGATGACTGGGATTCAGCATGATTTCGCGGAAGCTCAAAAATCCTCCTACGCCGCCCACATCCTCAGGCGGTGTTTGACCAGTTGCTTCCAGCAAATAGGGTGATTCCTTATCGTGATCCTCGATCACTCGTACAAGCTGTATTTCATGTTCCCAGTTATCCCCCATGTCATAGGTATAGAGTATATTCTTGTGCTCGGGCAAAAACTCTGATAATGTATGCTCTTCCATTAGGATTGCATCTGCGTCAAACTCCAAGTCCTCTTCAAATGGAACAATCCTGGCAACTGGCTCACGCTTATTGCTATCAAGGATAGTAAAGTCATAAAGGTGGTAATCTTTCCAGTCAAACACGAACTGCAGTACCTTGTGTAATCGTTCAAATCTAAGGTCCGCAGGTACAATAATCCTTCGCACCGCCTTGTATACTTCCAAATCAAGTGTAACTAGCAATTCAAAGGCGCGGTATTTGAAGGGTTGTTTTCCTGTAAGCTCAGATAGTGCGTTAATCATTGCCTTAAAAGGGATAAACGACTCGTTAACATCAGCGGAATAATTGACAGGTAAGTGATTTATATAAGTTCCAACAGTATCATCAAACATTTTCGCAATTCCGTTATAATTTCTTGCAACATAGAAAGCGCTGTTCTGCCCCGCTTTCGATAGCCACGCTGTTATCTGTCTATCGCTATTTTTGGCGTACTTCACCTCGCCTGCCAGATGCATATATTCCTTTACAATCTCGGGGTTTATATTCATGGACAACAGTGTGTTTGCAATGGCTTTTTTCATCATTTCCGCTACATTTTTCAGGTCTTTTCGCTTGACTTGGTAAATCGCAACGGTAAAGCGTGTGGCGTTGTTCACCAATACGATCATGTCCTCTGTTCTTCGGTTATCCCATACCTTGATCCAGTTCGCTGTCCAAGAAAACAGTGGATTTTCATTCTCGTATGCGGGTGGAGGATTTACTCCTATGGCAGCCGCTAGTTTTTTCGTCAGTGAAATTTGCATTTTCTCTCCTCCTAGATAATCGGATCACTATCTGTATATCGCCGAATTTATATGAAAGAAGTGTTTATTTCTGCTTACCACGCTTTTCGCTGTAATATATCCCTATTCTTGCCCTACCAGAAATAATTTCGAGATCTGCGTTTCATTTCCTTCTAAGCCTGTTCAAATTTTTTTATTAACTAATCAGGATATCACATCCCAGATAGATTTTTCAGTGGTTAACACAATTTGTTGAAAGCTCCCCTAAAGGCGCTTGCCCTCCTGTTGCCACTTAGCTGCCAGCAGCTTCAGAAAGTGTCCCCCTACAACAGAGCGAGCCTGAAAACCCACTTGCTTACCTGTTTTGGTATCATACCAATGCAATAAGCTTTTGAAAGTCCTCAAGGTTTTCAGCAAGGCAAGCGGCCCAAATCAGCCAATCGCTTTTTGTAAGGAGTTTTTTATTGTATAACCGAAAAACAACTTAATAATTATAAAGCATCGAGAACATTAAGGAAATTACGTGAAACGAAGAAATACCAACCTCAAAAGCGTTTAAGCGTAATAATCTATCTATCATAATTAGATAGAATAAGGGTGGCATTCTGTTGGTTTTTTGGCATAATTTAAATGTAAAATAACTAATCACTCGCCCCGGCTTTCTCCTGGTGCCAAGCATTCCCCAATGGGGTGACCGTAACATTTCTTTAAAAACCAAAATGCTCTTCAAATTGATGTTTAAAGAAATCCCGCCCGGCAAAAGACCTGCGGCTTAAAGTGATTTGGCATTGGCCTTTTGAAGTTTTTTAAAATGATACATCTGACGGTCAGCCTCTTTAAAGTTTTTTTGAAAATCTGGCTTTTCTACTCCTTGAAAAATACTATACCCGTATGCCACGGTTGGTAGGCGACTATCATTTCCGCGTTTCTCTGCAAGAGCATTTGCCATACTTCTAAGATGGGATTCCATCTTTTTTTGATCTGTATCATTGCCGATAATGGAAAATTCATCTCCTCCAATACGATAGCAGGTGTAATGTTTATCAAAAGAGTCTTTGATAATTGCCGCCACCGCTTTAATCACAGTATCTCCGTAATCATGTCCATATGTGTCGTTAATAATTTTAAAATCATTGATATCAAGGAGAATTATGGAAAACGCCTTTGGGCTCATCATCTGTTTTGCTGCTTTATCAAAAGCCGCCCGGTTATAGAGACCGGTTAGTGTGTCAAAGCTACTATCAAACTCTGACATCAACATAAAGTAGAGGAACAAAGATAACGTTACGCAATGCCATGAGGAATAGACCCATGGATTCACAAGCTGAATACTTGTACCGATGACAGTAAAAAGAGACAGCGCTATCATTTTCCGCATAATCGGATAATGGTATTTTCTGCATATATACATAGTACTGGTAACCAGAATCAATAAATTGATAATGTAGACCGCCACAAAAACAAAAAAGGAATTTCCTCTTATATACTGATTGTTTGCATCAACATAAAAGATCAATCTGAACAAAGGTGATAAAACGACGGCAACAATGTTGAGCACTGTCGGAAGTAGCAATAATTTGTGCGTTTTAAGGATGTTCCTGTCAAAAATTGTAATTAAAACAAGGGGGATCATTGGAGTTAGTGCAAAGCCAAGAATATTGCAG
>CALGSR010000288.1 GCA_937902115.1 uncultured Bacillus sp.
TAGGAAGGTTTTCGGTTGAAAGGCAATTCCCAAAACGGGAGTGTCGTGCTGATGAACCGTTAATTGTAAAGGTGGCGTTGAAAAGAGATTCCTACTTCCCGCTTTTGTTTCTCATTGTTGAAGATCGTTTAAGCGAGGAACTCACTGGCTCGCTGTTTCAAAAAGGAAATAAAGCAGTCTTATATCCCGGCTTTCGCAAGGAATTCAGTTTTATTTATCAGATTGAAAAACTGCCGCGGGGAGAACATCATTTCCGAACGGTAAGGATTGTAACGAGCGACATATTGGGGCTGGTAAAACGAGAGGTACAGATTCCTGATGATGAGAGGATATTAGTGTATCCTTCATATGGCAACTGGTCATACAAACCGTCTGAAAATAACTTTGAACAGGGGACGATGGCGGTTAACGACCGGCTAAAGCGGGATATGACGATGGCTGTTGGGATTCGAGAGTACCAGCCAGGGGACAAGTTATCCTGGATTAATTGGAAGGCATCAGCGAAACGCAGTGAAATTATGATGAAGGAATTTGAGCAAAAAAGATCGCGGGATTTGCTGCTGATTCTGGATTGCTCCTCCCATCCATTATTTGAGCTGCTTGTTCAATATGCTGCTTCGATCGGTTATGCAGCATTACGAAAAGGAGCCAGGGTGGGCTTTATGTCCGTTGGCGCCGAACGAGTCATGCTTCCGCTTCAAGGAGGAGAGGATAGCCAAAGACAGTTATTGTATCAGTTAGCTAAAAGTAAAGATCAATGTCCGATATCGTTAGAGCAGGTGCTTAGAACGGAGCGCCTTTTATTGTCGCAAAAGGCTAATCAATTGCTGATTACGGCGCAAATATCTGCGGAACTAATTGAAGCGGCACAAATGTTTACTGCAAGGAAATTTCCGGTAACGATTTTTGTTATTCAAGCTGCCGGGGGGCGTATCTCTCCCTACGGACAATCGATGAAGGAGATGGCACATTCCAGAGGAATCGATGTGCAATTCGTATATGGAGCGCCGCTTCCGTCGGGAATGAAGAAGGAGGTGGAAAGGTGAGGAGTCAGCGGGGTTTTTCTTCTTTCTTATTGTACCTTTTTAGTTTCATCCTCGTTTTGGAGTGGATCTGGCCGGTTCAAGCTTTAACTGATACAACGAATATTTGGGTGTTCATCCTTTTCCTGGTCATTTCCTTTTTTGTTACTTATCTTGGTACTCCGTTATTATGGAGTTTGATCATTAAAGGGGCTGTCATTGTTTATCTGCTTCACAAGCTCTATTTTTCAGGCAGTTTCTTGCAGCTTGATTGGATTGTTCCATTCTTTCAGGAAATTCAGCTTAATCTATTGTTCTTATTTTCTGCTAATATCCCTGAGATATCGAATCTTTTTAGAAGTTTGCTATTTTTCATTCTGCTATGGATGATGACTTATCTTCTTCACTATTGGGTGATTCAGCGCAGAAGGCTTCTTTTGTTCTTTTTCATAACGATTGCTTATATCACGGTCCTTGATACCTTTACCTTGTATAATGCGGTGAATTCGATTGTTCGGACTGTTATCGCAGGATTCTTATGCTTAGGCATTCTGGCTTTTTATAGAATGAGGGAGTCAGAAGGGATAGAAGGTGGAGGAGTCCCAATACGAAAATGGCTGATTCCTTTATCTGTGATGCTTGGATTTAGTGTCGTTCTGGGATTTACGCTGCCAAAACAGGAGCCGCTTTGGCCTGATCCTGTTCCATACATCCAAACCTTCGGGAATCAAACAGAGGAAAATGAAGAGGCGCTTGTACAGCGGGTCGGATATGGAACGGATGATTCAAGACTAGGCGGTCCTTTCATCGGGGACAGTTCGGTTGTTTTTCGCACTGAGGTTGAATCGAGCCATTATTGGAAGGTCGAGACGAAGGATGTTTATACAGGTAAAGGGTGGGGGCAATCCCTGCAGAATATGGAGGCGGAGACGTTTTTGCAAAATAGTGATGTGCCTGTTGTTTCCTTTACTGCGGGAAATGCGATGAGAAAAAAGACTGAAATAAGCTATGTTTACCAGATAAAGGATTATCCTCATGTCATTTATCCGCTTGGTGTTAAAAGTATTGCATCTGAATACCATGCGGAATTTGAGGTCGACCCGGCGATTGAGAAAATTTATTCTGTTGATGATTGGCAATCCATCGTTCTCCCAAGCTATTCTGTGACCTTTGAAAAAGCGAATTTCAGAATGGGTGACTTAACGTCTGCTGTGGGTGCCGCAGGAGTGAACCGGGATTTTATGAACCGCTATACGCAGCTGCCTAATTCGATGACAAAAAGGGTAGAGGATTTAGCGGGAGAAATTACAGCCGGGAAGGATAATTGGTATGATAAGGCAAAGGCGATTGAACAATATTTAAAGGGCAGTGACTTTTCTTATGATACAAAGGATGTACTGATTCCCGGCGAAAAGGATGACTATGTCGATCAGTTTTTATTTGAATCAAAACGCGGTTACTGTGATAATTTTTCCACTTCCATGACAGCGATGTTGAGAACGCTTGATATCCCGGCGAGATGGGTAAAAGGATATACAGCAGGAGAATTCAGCGGCTCGGATGGACAATTGCGTAAATATGAAATTACAAATGATAACGCCCATTCGTGGGTGGAAGTCTATTTCCCTGATGCTGGCTGGGTTTCGTTTGAACCAACCCCGGGATTTACCAGCCATGTTCAATTTCAATCTGCTGAAGAGGCTGCAAAGGCGGAGGGAAATGTAGCGGAAGAACCCGTGCCGGAACAGCCGGAACCTAATCAAGAAGCAGAGCTGTCGCAGCAAAAGGATAAAGACGATAAAACCATTTCTTCTGCAGGAGGCTGGCATGATTTACGGGGGGTTGCTGAACGCAACTGGAAATGGGCTGTTGCAGCTGGGATTACCGCAGGGATTCTTCTCGTTTTCCTTATCCGTACTCGGGTGAAGTGGCTGCCGTATTTTTATATTTGGCGGTTTAAACGTTTGACTGAACCTTCTGTTTTTCCTGAAGCGTATATGATTTTACTAAAACAATTGCAGCGCTCTGGATTAAAACGGAAAGCTGGGCAAACATTAAGGGAGTACGCATTGGTAGTAGATAAACATTTTTCAACGGATGAAATGACACGGTTAACAGACCAATATGAGCAATATCTTTATGGAAATGGGAAAGAAATTAGCCGTTGGAGTGAAATGAAGGAATTATGGGAATATTTAATAAAAAGGACAATAGCTTGACCTAAAAAATAACCTGTTGTTACAATATGTTCGAAATACAAAAAATTCCTTCGTATAAGAATGTTTAAATGTTTGATTTGGATTTAACTGTAAGGACAGAGAACGGGCAGGAAGGGATTCTGCTTCTTTAAAAAGAGAAGGGGAATTCTTTCTTTGTGTTTGTTTTTGGTTTTAACAGAAGCAATATATTTTGTGTAAAAAAGTACAGATATTTAAGAAAACTAAGGTTATCAAATGATGATGGGGTGAATAATCTGATGGGGAAGGCCATGCTTGAAAATCAAGAAATGATTGTCGTTCTTGATTTTGGAAGTCAGTATAATCAATTAATTACAAGAAGAATCAGAGAATTTGGTGTGTACAGTGAATTACATCCGCACACAATCACAGCTGAGGAAATTAAACAAATGAATCCAAAGGGAATTATTTTCTCAGGCGGTCCTAACAGTGTATATGATGAAAAGGCATTTCGCTGTGACGAAGCTATTTTTGACCTTGGCTTGCCAATCATGGGAATCTGCTACGGAATGCAGCTGATGACGCAGCATTTCGGCGGGAAAGTTGAAGCCGCTTCACATCGTGAATATGGAAAAGCGGAAATCCAAGTGAAAACTGACTCTAAACTGTTCGGTGAACTTCCCAAAGAGCAAGTGGTTTGGATGAGCCATGGTGACCTGGTTGTGGAAACACCTGCTGGTTTTACCATTGATGCAACAAGTGCTTCATGTCCAATTGCTTCGATGAGTGATGCATCAAGAAATCTTTACGCAGTTCAGTTCCATCCAGAAGTACAACATTCTGTGTATGGAAATGAATTATTGAAAAACTTCGTGTTCTCTGTTTGTGGTTGTGAAGGTAATTGGACAATGGAGAGTTTCATTGAAATCGAAATGGAAAAAATCCGTCAAACAGTTGGTGATAAACAAGTTCTTTGTGCGCTGAGCGGCGGAGTAGATTCCTCAGTGGTTGCGGTTTTGATCCATAAAGCAATCGGCGATCAATTAACTTGTATCTTTGTTGATCACGGTTTGCTGCGTAAAGGCGAAGCAGAAGGTGTCATGAAAACCCTTGCCGAAGGCTTTCAAATGAATGTCATTAAAGTGGATGCAAAGGAACGCTTCCTTTCTAAATTAGAAGGTGTTAGTGATCCGGAGAAGAAACGTAAAATTATCGGAAACGAATTTATTTATGTCTTCGATGATGAAGCGAAAAAGCTCCAAGGAATTGACTTCTTAGCACAGGGTACGCTTTATACAGACGTTATTGAAAGCGGCACAGCTACTGCGCAAACGATTAAATCCCACCATAATGTCGGCGGCCTGCCTGAGGATATGGAATTTACTCTGATTGAGCCGTTGAACACGTTATTTAAAGATGAAGTACGTGCGGTTGGAACAGAGCTTGGTATGCCTGATGAAATCGTTTGGCGCCAGCCATTCCCAGGGCCGGGGCTAGGTATCCGTATTTTAGGAGAGATTACAGAAGACAAGCTGGAAATTGTTCGTGAATCAGACTATATTTTACGTGAAGAAATTAAGAAAGCAGGGCTGGACCGTGATATTTGGCAATACTTCACTGTGTTACCTAATATCCGCAGCGTTGGTGTGATGGGCGATGCCCGCACTTATGATCATACAATTGGTATCCGTGCGGTAACATCAATTGATGGCATGACTTCTGACTGGGCGCGTATTCCTTGGGATGTATTGGAAGTGATTTCGACAAGGATTGTCAACGAGGTAGCCCATGTAAATAGAATTGTGTATGATATTACAAGCAAGCCGCCTTCCACGATTGAGTGGGAATAATTAGACGAACATTCAAAAAACGGACACAAAAAGTGTTCGTTTTTTGCCTTGACTCTAACAATTCCTCTATGTAAAATTAATTCCGGAATAATATAACTTTATTCAGCGAAAGTCCCTCGCTTCTATAAGTGGTGGGATGAATGCAATAACTTTACCGATTCAGTGAGGGGAAACCTCGGCTGAATAAAGTTAGCCTCCGGCGGATGCCTCGATTTTTCAAAGGGGATTTGTCGAGCAAGCTCGACAAAAATCGGGCGCAAATACGCCAAGGCGCATTTGATAAATGACTTCGTATAATCTTGGGGATATGGCCCAAAAGTTTCTACCAAGCTGCCGTAAATAGCTTGACTACGAGTTAATGATGAAGGAAATGAAGCTCCAGCCTAATTTCTCTTCGTTATTGTGGTCAAGCACTTCGATTAACTATCGGGGTGCTCTTTTTATTTTATGAAAATATGAATCGTAACCGGGTGTCTGCGACAGTATTTTATTGTTCAGTGATGCTGTGATGCGAATATTCATGTTTATCAATGGTCATCTTAAAAATGACTAACTATAGGAGGAGCGTCATGAAGAAATATTTTCAATTTGAAGAGCTAGGAACGAATTATCGCCGGGAAATTCTCGGTGGATTAACTACTTTCCTTGCAATGGCTTATATTTTAGTTGTGAACCCGATGACATTAACATTGGCAGATGTTCCGGATTTACCCGATGCTCTTCGGATGGATTACGGTGCTGTCTTTGCTGCAACGGCATTATCTGCAGCCATCGGTTCAATCATTATGGGACTGGTCGCGAGATATCCCCTTGCACTTGCGCCGGGTTTAGGTTTAAATGCCTTCTTTGGATATACAGTTATATTGGGAAGTGGCATTCCATGGCAGCATGCTCTGGGAGCTGTATTTATTTCAAGTGTATTCTTTTTACTCTTAACGTTAACAGGTCTACGCGAAAAACTAATTAATGCGATACCGGCAGATATGAAGCTTGCCATTGGAGCCGGGATTGGTTTGTTTATTACATTTATCGGACTGCAATCAGCGGGTCTAATTGTAAAAAATGATGCAACTCTTGTTGGGTTGGGGGATTTAACCGAACCTAATACATTGCTTGCGATTTTTGGTATTTTGGTAACGGTCATTTTGATGACAAAGGGAATCAAAGGCGGAGTTTTTTATGGGATGGTTATTACGGTAATTGTAGGAATGATTTTCGGTTTAATTAACAAACCTTCAGGAATCGTTGACTCTGTACCAAGCCTTGCTCCAACTTTTGGTCAGGTGTTTACTTCATTTAATGACCCGACATTCTATACAACAACGATGGTGGGAATTATCTTAACCTTCTTGTTCGTCGATTTTTTTGATAATGCAGGTACGCTAGTAGCCGTTGCAAACCAGGCAGGACTTGTTAAGGATAACAAACTACCCCGTGCAGGAAGGGCGCTTCTTTCTGACTCAGTCGCTTCCGTTTCAGGTTCGATACTTGGTACCTCTACTGTTACATCTTTTGTAGAATCATCTGCCGGAGTTGCCGCAGGTGCGCGTACCGGATTTGCTTCACTGGTAACAGCAGCGTGTTTTCTGTTATCACTCTTCTTCTTCCCGTTGTTGGAGATCGTGACACCAGCTGTAACAGCTCCAGCATTAATTGTTGTTGGTGTATTGATGGTTTCTTCTTTAGGGAAAATTGACTGGGCAAAGTTTGAAGTGGCTGTACCGGCATTTTTAACAATGATCATTATGCCGCTTTCCTATAGTATTGCAACAGGGATCGCGGTAGGATTTGTTTTCTATCCAATTACCATGATCATCAGCGGTCGTCGCAAAGAAATAAATCCAATTATGTATTTGTTCTTTATTGTTTTTATTTTGTATTTTATCTTTCTAAAATAAATTATCATTAAAAAAGGATCGGCTGGAAGGTTCAGCTGGTCCTTTTTTAATGTGAAGCAACGGTTGGTCTCAGCTGTCAACGAAGCAGATTTTTAAGAATGATTGATTCCAAATGCTCCCATGGTAACAGCGTTTTGAGGAGGAAATTTGTTTTAACTCCTTTTCCGATTGGATACCGGAGTTTGGGTGTTTTTCGCTGGGAAGCGATGGATGTAACTAGTTTAGCAACTTCGACTGGATCGCCATGATTCGGTTTTTCCGTTTCGACACTTTTGATCAGAGCTTTCATGTAGGAAAGATATGGCGAAGTCTCCTTTATTTCAAGTTGGTCCATACTCGACCAAATATTCGTTTGGTATGAGCCGGGCTCGACTAAGGATATATCAATTCCGAATGGTTTTACTTCCATCCGCAAGCTTTCGCTGTATCCCTCTAGTGCGTGCTTGGAGGAGGTATAAGCAGATAAGCCGGGAAAGCCAAATCTGCCACTAATACTGCTAATATTAATGATTCTCCCTTGTTTTCTCGCTCTCATAAAAGGAAGAACTGCTTGTGTAACTGCAATCACCCCGAAAAAATTCGTTTCAAATTGGGCGCGGTAATCTTCTAATGTCAGTTCCTCGCTAAATCCGCCGCGGGCAAATCCTGCATTATTTACGAGAACATCGATTGAAGACAGTTCGGCCAAAAAAGATGTAAACTCTGCGATGGATTCCTTAGAAGTAACGTCTAGAGGATGAACATGAATTCTCGTATCTGCCCGTTTTGACTTCGCCAGTTCTATCAAAGCTTCAGACCTCTTCGGATCTCTCATACTGGCTATTACAGTAAAACCGGCACATGCCAGCTCCACCGCACTCAATAAGCCAAATCCGCTTGATGAACCGGTGACAATAGCTAGTTTATTGTTCATATATTTCTCCTTTCTATCTTCTTTTCTCTATTAAAGCTTATTTTTGCTAAGGATGTATATGAATTGCTATGAAAAGGGAGTAATTTACTTCCATTTGCGGAACTTGAGAGTCTGATGGGTGCCTGTGAGGAAGGATTTCGTGGTCTGAAGGGAACTTGAAAGGCTGGTGAGTGCCTTTCACTTCAATCAACAAGTGATTCAAAATCAATATCGAATTTTATTTGAATCTTTTATTAAATAACTGTTGACCTTTAAAATGATAACTGTTATATTAATAAACGTCGCCGCAAGACAGTAGGAAAATGCAGCTGACAAAAATTACTTTTAAAAAGTTGTTGACTCTTTAAAAGCGGTATGGTAAATTAATAAAGTCGCTTTTGAGCGATGTGAATTGTTCTTTGAAAACTAAACAAACAAAAACGTCAACGTAAGTTTTATTATTAATGAACG
>CALGSR010000289.1 GCA_937902115.1 uncultured Bacillus sp.
AAAGAACTCTTTAAAAAGCAAATTTTTTACAAAAAAAAGACTGCCGTTTTGGCAGTCTCTCTTCCATGACATATGTAAATTAGGCAGCAACAACTTGGATTACTGTTGCGATAATAAATAAAGTTGCAAAGAAACCGAATGACACAATAAAGCCTACCCCTGAGTCTACACAGTCATTTCTATTGCATTGGACATTTTTTTCAAATTCGTTCATCGCATTCCCCTCCTAGTACTCTGATCATAGTATAAGCGATTACAAAAAAAAAATCTACCACTCCTTAAATGCTTTTTTCTTGACAATTGTTGTCACTAATAGTTGTTCGTAAGCCGGTCAAAATAGTAATACCGCTTAACCGTCACCATCTAATTTCCTAGGACCTAGATGGCTGATGTTCAATATAGATTGGGAATCAGCACGAATCGATCGTGCTGATTCCTTGTATATACACTTGTCAAATCCTCTCCGCTTCAGTACCATTAGACTTAGAAATAAGGGATTGTTTGGAGAGAAAATAATGATTGCTGAATTATGGAAACAAATAAAAAGAAATGAAATTCTTCCACTGTACTTATTATATGGGAAAGAATCATTTCTCATAAACGAGACGAAGCAGCTTTTAACAGATCAAGTATTAATAGAAGAGGATGCGGAGTTTAATTTATCGGTTTATGATTTAAATGAAACACCGATTGAAACCGCGATAGAGGATGCAGAAACATTGCCTTTTTTAGGGGATAAAAAACTATTATTTTTACATAATCCGTTCTTTTTAACAGCGGAGAAAACGAAGGAAAAGGTTGAACATAATCTGGCGAGACTGGAAGCTTATCTGAAGGAACCGGCTCCCTTTACGGTTATGGTATTTATTGCACCTTATGAAAAATTGGATGAGCGAAAAAAATTAACCAAAGAAGAAAAGAAAAAGGCAGCCGTTTTTGACGCGAAGAAATTAAGTGAAGCCGAATTAAAGAATTGGATTCGTTCAAGAGCAGAATTTAATGGTGTGACGATTGAACCGGCAGCTATTGAATTAATGCTGACTTTGGCTGGAACTGATTTATTTATGCTTACAAGTGAAATCGATAAACTTGCCCTCTATATAGGGAGGGGGTTAACGATTGATGTGCAAACGGTTGAGAAATTGGTGTCCCGCTCACTGGAGCAGAATATTTTTACACTTGTCGATAAAGTTGTCAGTAGAAAAATTGATGAGGCCTTAAGGATTTATTATGATTTATTGAAATTAAATGAAGAGCCAATTAAGATTCTGTCCGTCATTACCGGGCAATTCCGCTTGATTTATCAAGTAAAGGAATTATCAAGACGCGGGTATGGCCAGCAGCAAATGGCAGGGTACTTAAAGGTTCATCCTTTCCGAGTGAAGCTTGCGGCTGGACAGGCACGCGCGTTTACAGATACGGAGTTAACTCATATTATGAAGGAGTTGGCAGAAGCTGACTTCAAAATGAAAACAGGGCAGATGAATAAGGTGTTATTAATTGAATTATTTTTAATCAAGCTTAAACAATAGTGAAATATGTAAAAAATAAAAAGACTATCTGATCTCTCAGATAGCCTTTTTATTTTTTATGCGTTGACTGCGTTCAATTTTTTCATTAAGCGGGATTTTTTACGGGCAGCAGCATTTTTATGGATAAGACCCTTAGTAGCAGCTTTGTCCAGCTTTCTAACAGCCTCTGCAAAAGAGTTCTTAGCAGCTTCAGCGTCGTTAAGTACGATAGCAGCTTCTACTTTCTTTACAGATGTACGCATTGCAGATTTAGTCATCGTGTTTTGTGCATTTTTTTCAGCGTTAATTTTTACGCGTTTGATAGCAGATTTAATATTTGGCATTCCCTTCACCTCCTATAAAAACATCGAGATGATTTATGATCTCGATCTCACATTCCATACATTAACATTAGTAAGAACAAGAGATATTTTATCAAACGCAAAACAATATTGCAAGAACTTCTAAACAAGTTTAGTGGAATGGAGATCGTTTCCTGATCATTTTGCATGAATTACCACTATTACGGCAAAAATGGTATTAATGTTGGAAAAAGTGAGCAGGGGGATGCAATTTATGAAAGAACTTGATTTAAGTCAATATTCTGTAAGAACTGACCTAGCCATTGAGGCACATGAAATAAAAGTGCAGGAAAAGGAAAGTCATATTGGCAAAGAAAAGAATGTTTCACGAATTGAAGGAGTTATTATAAAGGAAAAAGAAGTGGATGATATTAAAGTCTCCTTTGTTGAGGTCACTGAAGAGGGAGAAAAAGCAATTGGGAAAAAACAAGGAAAGTATTTAACTCTTGAAGTAATTGGGATTAGGGAAGGCGATTCTGAAACGCAAATGAAAGTTGAGAGAGTATTTGCTTCGGAATTTTCCCATTTCTTAACGCAATGCGGAATTGCTAAAGATGCTTCCTGCTTAGTCGTGGGGCTCGGAAACTGGAATGTCACACCGGATGCGCTCGGACCGCAGGTTTGTGAAAATTTATTAGTCACTCGTCATCTTTACGAGCTTCAGCCAGAAAATGTTTCCCCCGGCTACCGCCCAGTTAGTGCCCTTTCACCCGGTGTAATGGGACTAACGGGGATTGAAACGAGCGATATCATCATGGGTGTCATTGAAAAGTCAAAGCCGGATTTTGTCATTGCCATTGATGCTTTAGCCGCAAGGTCGATTGAAAGGGTGAATTCTACGATCCAGATTTCGGATACCGGTATTCATCCGGGCTCCGGAGTTGGAAATAAACGCAAAGAATTAAGCAAAGATACACTCGGAATTCCAGTTATTGCTATCGGAATTCCGACAGTTGTCGATGCGGTTTCGATTACAAGTGATACGATTGATTTTATTTTAAAACACTTTGGCAAGGAGCTCCGTGAAGGAAATCGGCCATCCCGCTCACTCGCACCTGCGGGAATGACATTTGGTAAACGGAAGAAACTGACAGATGAAGATTTACCGGAGGAACACCACCGTAATACTTTCTTAGGGATGGTCGGAACGCTTCCGGAAGATGAAAAAAGAAAGCTGATTTATGAAGTGTTGACACCTCTTGGACATAATCTGATGGTGACACCAAAAGAAGTGGATGTGTTCATCGAAGATATGGCAAACTTGCTTGCCAATGGAATAAATGCCAGTCTCCATGATGCGGTAAATCAAGATAATACCGGCTTCTATACGAGGTAAATAACAGGTCTATCTTTTCTAGCAACTACATATAAATTTAGTAGAATTGCTTAGAAGAGGTGGGATATGAAATCGTTTAAACCAGACCGGGTGATGGTTGCCGTTAAAGGGACAAGCATAATAAAGGCAGTGATTGGTTTTATCCTGTTTCTATTTCTGGTTTTTTCCATTAGCGGTTTATTGACATCTTTGAATCCACAGTACAGGCCGGCATCAAATTCGGTGAATTCAGCTGCGTCAAATATTACAGGGGAGATGCTTTATCACTTAATGGGATGGGAAAATCATTACTTTTTACAGGGGCTGCCTAAGGAAGCAGCAAGCCCAAAGATATCCGCTTATTTTTTTAAGCTTACAACGAATATCAATCTGGATGATCCGAGGAGTTTGCTGGGAAGGGAATTGCCGGCCTTTTCTTTATTTGATACAGAGATTTTGGTCGCTGGGGAAGGAACAAATTATACGAATATGCCAATTGAGTCTGCTCCACCGCTGGAGATATTACAAGCAGAACAAGAAGCAGTACTGCAAAATATGGAAGGGCTAGACAGCCCGCCTGACAAAGCTTCACCAGAAGCACCACCGAATACGACTGGGGATCGAAAAGTTGTTTATGTCTACTTTACTCATAACCGTGAATCGTTTCTGCCTTATCTAGAGGGGGTAACCAATCCAGATCTTGCTTTCCATTCTCAATTAAATGTGACGAGGATTGGTGATCAGCTTAGGGAGGAATTGGAAAAACGCGGACTTGGGACGGTTGTTGATAAAACCGATGTACAGGCAAATCTGCTGAATAAAGGCTGGTCTTATGTCCAGTCCTATCAAGAATCAAGAGCAGTCGTGGAAGCGGCTGTATCCGGGAACCGTGATTTAACGTATTTAATTGATATTCATCGAGATTCCCGCAGAAAACAAGATACAACGAAAGTAATCAATGGTGAATCTTACGCTAAATTAGCCTTTGTTGTTGGAGGAGAACATGCAAACTATGAAAAAAATCTTGCATTTGCGAATCAACTGCATGACCTGCTAGAACAAAAATACAACGGCATAAGCCGTGGAACCTTTACCAAAGCAGGCGCAGGAACGAATGGGAAATTCAACCAGGACCTATCAGAAAATGCCATTCTTGTTGAATTTGGCGGGGTAGATAATACGTTTGAGGAATTAAATCGCTCTGCAGCGGCATTAGCGGACGTAATAAGTGAATATTACTGGCAGGCAGAAAAGGTGAATCAGCCTGTTGCCGAACCGGGGCAGGAAGGCTAGACGTTTTAGGGGGCATGTTATGAAAAGTTTTATCTTAAAGGCCTTATTTCTTACATGTGCCATGTTCATTTCTGTATTATTTGGTATGCAGCAGGCGACGGATGGGATTCATCACATGAAAGGCTATGATGATCGAGATTTTAAAGGGGCACTCACATTGCAGGAGGATGGAGAAGAAATACAGGCTTCCATCCTCGGCAATGAAGTCTCAAGCCATGATCTGAAAAAGAAAAAAGAACAGCTGGAAGAGATGAAGGCCTATAATTTTTTCTCTTCACTGGGAAAAGAAATCGCTGAAATTGTCTCAAACACGACAGAAAAAACAATCAAATTCATTGTCAGCCTCATTCAGGAACTTGTCTAGAAATGAAGCCATTTTCTGTCGTTGTCTCGTTTTTTAGTAAACAGACAAGGCAACAGCACTGAAAATGAATGATTGAATCTTCACTTTCCTGCTGATATAATCAAAACTAGTGTACATGTGGAAGTTAGTAGGAGTGAACGATATGAATAGAGAAGCAAGACTAAAAAGACAAGAAAAAATCCGTAATTTTTCCATCATTGCTCATATCGACCATGGAAAATCGACATTAGCAGACCGGATCTTAGAAAAAACAAAAGCATTAACACAACGGGAAATGAAGGAACAGCTTCTCGATTCTATGGATTTAGAAAGAGAAAGAGGAATTACAATCAAATTAAATGCAATTCAATTGCAGTATCAGGCAAAAGATGGTGAAACATATATTTTTCACTTGATTGATACCCCGGGACACGTGGATTTCACCTATGAGGTATCCCGCAGTCTAGCCGCTTGTGAAGGGGCTGTGCTCGTTGTCGATGCTGCCCAGGGGATAGAAGCACAAACGTTAGCGAATGTGTATTTAGCGATTGATAATGATTTGGAAATTGTTCCAGTGATTAATAAAATTGACCTGCCGAGTGCAGACCCTGAACGTGTTAGACAGGAAATTGAAGATGTTATTGGATTAGACGCCTCAGAAGCCGTTCCTGCTTCAGCCAAAGCGGGTATTGGAATTGAAGAAATTCTCGAACAAATCGTTGAGAAAGTGCCTGCACCGTCCGGTGATCCGGATGCTCCGTTAAAGGCGCTTATTTTTGATTCCGTTTATGATGCCTACCGCGGCGTGGTTGTTTCGATACGAATTATGGACGGATCTGTTAAAGTAGGGGACAAAATTCGTTTTATGGCGACTGGAAAAGAGTTCGAGGTAACGGAAGTCGGTGTTCATAATCCTAAACCGACGGGGGTCAACGAATTAACAGTAGGAGATGTTGGCTATTTAGCAGCATCGATTAAGCATGTTGGAGATACCCGTGTTGGGGATACGATTACGAATGCGAAAAATGGTGCTGAGGAGCCGCTGCCGGGATATCGGAAATTAAATCCGATGGTATTTTGTGGATTATACCCGATTGATAGTGCAAAATATAATGATTTGCGTGAGGCACTCGAAAGGCTGGAATTAAATGACTCAGCACTGCAATTTGAACCTGAAACCTCGCAGGCGCTTGGATTTGGCTTCCGCTGCGGATTTCTCGGCCTGCTTCATATGGAAATCATTCAGGAGCGGATTGAACGTGAATTTAATATTGATTTGATTACCACGGCTCCAAGTGTTATTTATGAAGTAACGATGACAGATGGAACACACGTAAAAATTGATAATCCATCCGATATGCCTGAGCCAGGCAAAATAGCGGAAATTGAAGAGCCCTATGTAAAGGCAACGATGATGGCCCCGAATGACTATGTTGGTGCGATTATGGAAATTTGCCAAAACAAGCGCGGAAATTTTATTGATATGCAATACTTGGATGAAAACCGGGTAAGTATTGTCTATGAAATTCCACTTTCAGAAATTGTGTATGATTTCTTTGACCAGTTAAAATCGAGTACAAAGGGATAT
>CALGSR010000290.1 GCA_937902115.1 uncultured Bacillus sp.
ACATAAATACTTCAGCTTGATTCAGGAGTGGGCGACCTTTCTAATGCTGCTGGCTGTCGTATATGGATTTTACCGTCGTTACGGAGAAAAATTAAAACGTTTGCAATGGAAACGTGATGGGAAAGCCGCTTTTGTTTATATCGCTTTAAGTATTTTAACGTTATCGATCCTAGTATCCTTAGGATTTGAAGCGGTTATGCTTGGGACGGAACCCAATTTAATCTATGCTCCTTTCTCCGGCATGATTGCCCTGCTATTTTCTGGCTTTGGCATGGCAACAGGAACCGTTTTGTTCTATGCATTTTGGTGGGTGCATATGTTCATCGTCTTCACTTTTATGGTATTTGTCCCGCAGTCCAAGCAATTTCATGAGTTATTTGCGATGGTCAATATCTTTTTCAAAAAAAGCGGCCCTGTTGGAAAATTAAAGAAGATTGACTTTGAAGATGAATCTGCCGAAAGTTTTGGTGTTGGGAAAATTGAGGATTTCGCTCAAAATCAGTTGATTGATCTCTATGCATGTGCTGAATGCGGACGATGCACCAATGTGTGTCCGGCTGCAGGTACGGGGAAAGTGCTTTCACCAATGGAGCTCATTGTAAAAATGAGAGATCATTTGACAGAAAAAGGAGCAGCGATTACTTCCAGACAGCCATGGGCACCAAACTTTGCTTTTAAAAATACAAAAGCGAACCAATTGGCGCTAATGGGGCCGGCTGCGCAAGAATCTGCAGCAGCAATCGAGGATATTCAATTAATAGGTGATGTCATTACAGAGGATGAAATTTGGGCATGTACAACTTGTCGTAACTGTGAAGATCAGTGTCCAGTGATGAATGAGCATGTCGATAAAATTATTGATTTGCGCCGCTACCTCGTTTTAACAGAAGGAAAAATGAATCCTGATGCGCAGCGTGCCATCACAAACATTGAGCGACAAGGCAACCCATGGGGTCTTAGCCGAAAAGAACGCGAAAAATGGCGTGAAGGCAGTGAAGATATTCAAGTGCCGACAGTGAAAGAAATGGAAAAATCCGGAGAAGAGTTTGAATACTTATTCTTCGTTGGCTCCATGGGATCCTATGATAATCGCAGTCAAAAAATTGCCCAGTCATTGGCGCGGGTGATGAATAAAGCAGGAATTAAATTTGCCATTCTCGGAAATACAGAGAAAAATTCAGGTGATACACCGCGGCGAATTGGAAATGAATTTTTATTCCAAGAATTAGCTGCCGGCAATATTGAATCATTCCAAAAGCATCATGTGAAGAAAATCGTAACGATCGATCCACATGCTTATAACACGTTTAAAAATGAATATCCGGAATTTGGTCTTGAAGCTAAAGTGTATCACCATACAGAATTACTCGCTCAATGGATTAAAGAAGGAAGAATTACATTTACAAAAGAGTTAAATGAGGTTATTACGTACCATGATTCGTGTTATTTAGGCCGCTACAATACTGTTTACGAACCGCCTCGTGAAATTTTAAGAGCGATTCCTGGGGTTAAACTCGTTGAAGCGGAACGCAACCGGCAAAATGCCATGTGCTGCGGTGCTGGCGGCGGGATGATGTGGACAGAGGAGACAGTCGGAACAAGAGTAAATATTGCCAGAACAGAACAGCTACTTGAGGCAAAACCGACGATGATTGGAACCGGATGCCCATACTGTTTAACCATGATTAGTGATGGAGTAAAGGCGAAAGAATTAGAAAGTACAATTGGAAACTTGGATATCGTGGAAATTGTCGAGAAGGCACTATAATTGATGGAAAATTTGCAATTTTGCATAAAGGATTCTTACAATCGCGAAAAATTCTCAACTTTGCGACTGTATTAGAACGTAAATGCTCCTTTATCAATGTCACATGTTGGCACGGAACTTGCATTATAAATCAAGAAACTTCATTCATTTAAAAGGAGGAAATATAATATGTTAAATTTTTCATTCACTGAGGAACAAGAGTTTTTCCGTAAAATGCTAAAGGACTTTGCTAAAGAGGAACTGTTGCCAAATTATACAAAGTGGGATAGAGAAGGAATCACGCCAAAACATTTATGGAAGAAGTTAGGCCAGCTTGGAGTAAATGGACTTCGTATCCCAGCGGAATATGGCGGCAGCGGTGCGGATTGTGTAACAACTGGAATTGCTGCAGAGGAAATTGGCAGAGGGGATTTTAATCTTACTTATGCCGTCATGTTAAATGCTTTAATCGGTGAAATTATTACGAAACATGCACCGGAGGCATTGAAGCAAGAATGGCTTCCGAAAATTGCGAGTGGGGATAAAATCGTCGGTATTGCGATTACAGAGCCTGATGCAGGGACAGATGCAGGCGGAATTAAAACAACAGCAGTACGTAAAGGGGATGTCTATGTACTGAACGGGGAGAAATCCGGAATCAGTGTCGCAACTGTAGGAGATGCCTTCCTTGTTTTTGCAAAAACAAACCCTGAACTAGGAAATCGCGGAATTAGCGCCTTTATTGTTCCAGCTGATCTTCCAGGTGTTGATTGTAAAGGCTATGAAGATATGGGGAATATTGCGGTTGGCCGCGGCTCGGTTTATTTAACAGATGCAGAGGTGCCGGCAGAAAACTTAATCGGCCTTGAAAACAAAGGCTTCTCACAAGTAATGAATGGGTTTGACCTTAGCCGCCTCTTAATTGGTTTGCAATGTGTTGGAGCCGCTTCGCAAAGCATAGACGAAACAATTGAACATGTGAAGGTTCGTACTTCTTTTGGACAGCCGCTGGCAACCTACCAAGGGGTATCGTTCCCACTGGTTACTCACTATACGCAGTTAGAGTTTGTGAAATGGCAGGCGTATCGCGGTCTATGGCTTCGTGACCAAGGATTAAAGCATTCAAAAGAATCGGCATCTGTAAAATGGTTAGGACCTAAATATGGTGCGGAAGCCATTCACGAATGTCTTCTATTTAATGGTCATTATGGCTATACAAAAGAAATGCCACATGAGCAGCGTTTACGTGATGTAATTGGCTTGGAAATTGGAGATGGTACGGCACAAGCCAATATGATGGTCATTGCGAAGGATATCATCGGTAAAGAATATCGCTCTGCTGGTAACTTAGTAGCTGCTAAAAACTAAAGTGTGTGATGAGCAGTAAAGCAGATTGGTAGATGATGGATTCAGAATACTCAGATAGAAATTCGCCATTATTGTAATAGATGGAACGGAGCCTGTGGCTCCCTGAATCTATTCATTTCCATAGGAGGAACTTATGAAACCAGTATTTGTAGTGGAATCAGTCCGCACAGCGATAGGGAAAATGGGTGGGGCGCTGAAGGAGGTCCAACCTGATTTTCTTGCTGCTAAAGTGATTGAAGAAGTAGTGAGAAGAGCAGACATAGATAAAAATGCAGTGGATGAAGTCATTCTCGGACAGACAAAACAATCTTCAGATGCCCCGAATATTGCCCGGTCCGCTTTGCTTCGGGCAGGTCTTTCTGTCGACATTCCGGGGTATACAGTACAAAGACAATGTGGTTCAGCGCTTCAGGCAATCAATAATGGTGCCCAGCAAATTATAAGCGGGCTGGGTGATGTGATTGTTGCTGGCGGTGTTGAATCGATGAGTTTAGCGCCATTTTATATCCGCAATGCCCGTCATGGAGTGGGAACAGGGAATACCGTGCTCGTGGATTCGAATACAGAAAGCCAAGTAAGGTCACAGCCGATTGAGGAATATGGAAATCTAACGATGGGCATGACAGCCGAAAATTTAGCTGAAATTTATAAGATCTCCCGAATCGAGCAGGATGAGTTTGCCCAAAGAAGTCAGGAACTTGCCCATCAAGCGATAACTTCAGGCAAGTTTGAAAAGGAAATTCTTCCATATGAAATTCGTGAGCGTAAGAGTGTGAAAACCTTTGCTGTTGATGAACATCCGCGTCTATCAACCTTAGAAAAGCTTGGCAGTTTAAAACCAGTATTTAAAGAAAATGGAACAGTTACAGCTGGAAATAGCAGCGGACGTAATGATGGAGCATCAGCAGTGGTGCTGATGTCCGGGGAAGCAGTCGAAAAATATGGTGTAAAGCCAAAAGCGAGAATTGTTTCACAGGCTGTGTCAGGTGCGTCTCCTGAAATTATGGGAATCGGACCGGTTTCAGCAACCAAGCTTGCTTTAAAGAGAGCAAATTTAACATTAGCGGACATTGGCTTAATTGAGCTGAATGAAGCTTTTGCAGCACAATCGATTGCCGTTATTCGCGAACTAAATCTTGAGTTAGATAAAGTCAATGTCAATGGTGGCGCCATTGCATTAGGTCATCCACTAGGGGCAACAGGCTCGATTCTTACGACAAAGCTGCTGTATGAAATGGAACGTAGAGGCGTGAAATATGGACTAGTAACCTTGTGTATTGGCGGCGGACAAGGAATCACAACGATTTTTGAAAATTGCTTGGTGTGATAGGGGGAAATGACATGGACGTAAATAAAATTGCTGTCATTGGCAGTGGAACAATGGGGCGCGGAATTGCCTACAGTGCTGCTTTATCAGGTTTTGCCGTAACCCTTCAGGATATTTCAGCAGAAGCCCTTGAAAGAGCAAAAGATTATAATGGTTCGCTTGCTAACCAAAGTGTCGAAAAAGGATATATCACAAGTGAACAACGTGACCTTGTACAACAAAACTTAACGTATACAACTGATTTGAAAGAGGCCGTGGAAAGCGCTGATTTAGTGATTGAAGCGATCCTTGAAATTATGGAATTGAAAATTGAAACCTTTAAAAAGGTTGAGGAATTTGCTTCAGAGCATGCGATTTTGGCGACAAATACGTCAACGATGAGTCCGACGGAAATTGGAGCGGCAACGAAAAACCCTGCGCGATTTGTCGCAATGCATTTCTTCAATCCGGTTCACCGGATGAAATTAATTGAGATCATTCGTGGTCTTGATACATCA
The DNA here is from genome assembly GCA_937902115.1 of uncultured Bacillus sp. Lineage (GTDB taxonomy): Bacteria > Bacillota > Bacilli > Bacillales > Cytobacillaceae > Bacillus_BD. Next base: position 4,940 of record CALGSR010000290.1, read on the forward strand.
GATGAAACGGTAGAGGTAGTCCGCCAGGTTTCCGAAAAAATGGGCAAAGAAACGGTTGAGGTGAATGAGTTTCCAGGGTTTGTCACAAGCCGGATGAATTGCGTTATTGGAAATGAAGCGATGAATATGCTGATGGAAGGGGTAGCCTCGGCTGAGGACATTGATAAAGCAATTAAGCTTGGCTTAAATCATCCAATGGGTCCACTGGAAATGGCTGATCTCGTCGGATTAGACAGCCGTCTTCGCAACATGGAATATCTATACCAGTCACTAGGCGAAAAATTCCGTCCATCGCCATTACTAGTGAAATATGTAAAAGCAGGAAGATTAGGCAGAAAATCAAGTCAAGGTTTCTATACTTATTAATAGTAAAACAGGAAGAATACTTATTTTTCTTTACCAACATTTATTAATGAAAGGGACGTGAAGTAAATGGAACAAGTTCTATCAAAGGATATTCAATATTTAAAACAAGGAATCCGCGATTTTATTGAGAATGAAGTAGAGCCTCATGCCATGTTAATCGAAGAAACTGACGAAATTCCGCAAGATATTTTGGAGAAATCGAAGGAAATGGGTTTATTTGCCCTTAGTATTCCGGAAGAATACGGCGGTCTAGGAATTGGAATGTTAGGAAAATGTGCTGTTTTAGAAGAAGTAGGCCGAACGATTAATGGCTATACCACAGTTATAGGTGGTCATACTGGAATCGGCAGCGTCGGAATTGTGGAATTGGCGAATGAAGAGCAAAAGCAAAAATATTTGCCGAAAATGGCAAGCGGGGAAAGTATTGGTGCCTTTGCTCTAACAGAGCCAAGTGCCGGTTCACATGCGTACAATTTTAAAACAACCGCGGTTAGAAAAGGCGACCGTTACATCTTAAATGGATCGAAATGTTATATTACCAATGCCGGGCTTGCGGATGTGTTTACGGTAATGGCGGCTACCGATCCAGCTAAAGGACCAAAAGGAATTACATCTTTTATCGTTGAGAAGGATTTTCCAGGATTTATATTAGGAAATAAAGAGAAGAAAATGGGCCTGCATGGTTCTCATACATGGGAAATTTTCTTCGAGGATTGTGAAGTTCCAGTTGAGAATATGTTGGGTGAAGAGGGACAAGGTTATGTAAACGCGTTAAAAATCTTAGCAAACGGACGTGCGGCAATGGCGGCAAGAAACCTAGGCTCTGCTGATAAATTATTAGAAATGTCCCTTGATTATGCTCATATGCGCATTCAGTTTGGCAAGCCGATTTTTGAACAACAAATTATTCAACACTATTTAGCAGAAATGGCCACGGAAATTGAAGCGCTGCGTGCCTTTACTTATCATGTTGCAAATCTAGTTGACCAAGGGAAGAATGTCATTAAAGAAGCAGCCATGGTCAAGTTGCTTGGTTCTGAAACCTATAATCGTGTCGCCGATAAAGCTGTGCAAATTCATGGAGGTATGGGTTATATTTCTGAGTAT
>CALGSR010000291.1 GCA_937902115.1 uncultured Bacillus sp.
GTTGATTTTGTTTATTATTGCGATTATTCTTAATAAAAGAGAAAAAGAGCGTGAATTTAAAACTTTCAAAATGATTCTGCGTGTATTTTATCTATTCATTATCATTACGGGAGTTCAGATGCTTTTAAGTATAAATGTGACTGGCACATATATTTTAAAAGCCGTTTTAGGTATTATTGTGATTGGGTTCATTGAAATGGTGCTCAGCAAAACAGCAAAAAAGCAGGCTTCCGGAATCTTTTGGGGATTGCTGGTTGTTGCCTTTGCAGCCGTGCTTTATGTAGGTTATTCGCTACCTATGAGCTTTTAAACGTTCGATGTGCTAGCCGATCTTTTCAATTACCATCCGTTTTCCTGTACTTAATGTGAATTCAAAGCGATCACTCGTGTTTTTATAGTAATAAAAATGATGGTGGACACTGCAAATGGTATCCTCGTTATCAAAAACAATAAAATTCACTCCGCTTTTTTGGCTGCTGTCATCGAAAAAGGTAAGATGATTGTAGCAATAAATGCAATCGTATACAGAAAAATTCATTGAATTTAAATTGGTTACAAATTGAAAAAAGGCATCATCGTTTACTTCCTGCAACAGCCTTTCCAATGAAAAGACTAGATTTTTTCGTATTCTGACCATATCTTGATCTTTTAAGAGGAAGAACTCTTTTCCAAGATTCAATTTTCCATCCTCCTGCAGTGTTCCTTTCCGCCACCTTTTTAAGCGGAAAACCTCTATTTCCTTATTCGTCCAATCATCTAATGCAGAGGCTTCTTCTGTCTCGTGATCAAAAAACACCCATTGATGATTGATATATTCAACCGTTCCTTCTGTATAGGAACGCCGCTGTAATTCAAGTAATTCTATGCGTTGCTCCTGATTCATCATTCAACCACCTCCATATACAGAACCTCTAAACATATAGAGAAGTATCCGCATATCTATTTCTGTACAAAATTGTCTTGATTTAAACACGTAATCAGGGCAAAAAACTATTTTTCTTATAGCCATTCATACGCAACTTGCTATAATGATGGGCTGTGTAATGCAGAAAATATTAGAAAATAATTGTTATTAAAAGGATATTCGTTCAACGGTGTTTCTGATACTGAAGTTCTAGTAAATGCCTATATAAAAAAGAGAGAAAAGAGCGTTGATTTTTTTATGGCTTTTTTCTATTGGTTCATGGCCTAGAGCGGAGAAACTGCCTGGGATTTTCGGGAAAATACAGGAAGTTGATTTTGTTTTTCAATAAAGATTGACGGAAGTATTATTTAAAGGCTAATCTAATAGAGATATGTTTGAATATTTTTTCAATTCTATAAAGAGCATGATAAAGGGGGAATACGGTGAAACGGGGAGGTTTAATTTTCATCCTCATTTTGCTTACTTTTCAAAATGTCCTTCCGGCAATAGCAGCAGAAAAGGAAGAACGAAAATGGCAGGATGAAAGCATCTATTATTTGATGATTGACAGGTTTAATAATGGGAGCCGGACAAATGATCACGATGTTGATATGAATAATCAAAATGCATACCATGGCGGGGATTTTCAAGGGGTTATCAGTCAGTTAGATTATATCCGGAATATGGGGTTTACTTCGATTGCTCTCACTCCAATTTTTGCTAATGAAGATGGAGGGTACCATGGTTTCTGGGTGAATGATTTTTACAAAATAGAAGAACACTTTGGTACGCTCGAACAGTTTCAAACATTGGTGAATGAAGCACATAAACGGGATATGAAGCTCATACTGGATTTAGATGTTTATCATGTGGGACCGCATCATTCCTGGCTCGCTGCTGCTGATAAACAGGATTGGTTTATTACGAAAGAAGGATCAGAGCTGCCGGCGCTCAACTTGGACAATCCAGAAACAAAACAATATATGATTGATGCAGCCAAATGGTGGATTACAGAAACAGATATCGACGGATACCGGCTGCACTCAGTTAGTGAAGTACCGAATGATTTCTGGCAGGACTTTTCCCAGGAGGTCAGAAACAGCAAGTCTGACTTTTATTTGCTTGGGGATGAAAAAGGTAGAGAATCTGTTGTTCCTTCAGTGGATCAAGATTTAGACTTTGATGGCTGGATGAATTATCCGTTGAATAAAGAGTTGAAAAAGGTCTTTGTTCAGCCTGATCTTTCCTTTAGTCCTTTGTTCTCTTCATTGGAAAGGTATGAAAAGGAGAAACAGGATATTTATGGGTTGGCGAACTTTATGGACAATGAACAAATTATCCGCTTTACGCATGATCTCGTTAATCAAAATGAACATCCGGGGCCGCGCTGGAAACAGGCATTGACTTTTCTTTACACGACCCCAGGGATTCCAATTGTTTATTATGGTAGCGAAATCGCACTTAATGGTGGAGAAGGCGCTATAAATCATGACCAGATGAATTTTCGGACGGATAAAGAGCTTTCCGATTATATAGCGAAAATAGGGGAACTGCGCACGAAACTGCCGTCTCTGACAAGGGGAACCATGGAGGTTCTCTATGAGGAGAATGGAGTTGCTGTTTATAAGCGGGTGTACGGGAATGAAACAACGGTTATCGTCATAAATAATACGACAAAGACGCAAACCATTTCTATTGCGGCTAGTGAGCTTGAGGATGAAAAGGAATTAAGAGGGCTGTTAAATGGTGATTTGGTTCGCGATGCCGGCAAAGAATACATGATTACGATTGATCGTGATCTGTCAGAAATTTATGTTCTGAGTGAAAAAACGGGCATCAATATTTCCTATATCCTTGCGATGTCAGCTGTACTTCTTTCCTTTACGATTTTTATGATTCTTGTTTGGAGAAAGTCGAAGGCAAATGAAATCAATAGAGGTAATAAGGAATAAAGAGTAGAAAAAGAGGATGGAACCTAATAAGTTCCATCCTCTTTTCTAATTGTCCAGCGCCTAGCGACTAGTGTACTTCACACTTCCTTCACAACGATTGCGTCAACACGAAAA
>CALGSR010000292.1 GCA_937902115.1 uncultured Bacillus sp.
CTCCGGGATAGAGAGGATTTTTTTTCCGTTTATTACATATTCAACATTTTGCATCCGAAAAATTTCACTCATGATAGCCGCCTCCGTTGCTGTAAAGAGGTTAAACAGAAGGTAATGATAAAGGCTATTGTCATTAAAATAAATGACAGGGCAATGGCCACATCAAAGTTTCCCTTTGATACCTCCATGACGATAGAAGTTGTTAAAATTCGTGTTTCCCCTAGTATATTCCCGCCAACCATCATCGCAGCACCTACCTCGGCGATGACTCTTCCGAATCCGGCCATGACTGCTGCGATAATCGAAATGCTCATTTCTTTTAATAAAATGAATAAATATTGCAGTTTTGTTGTACCTAGAGCTTTGATTTGCAGGAGTAACTTTTCATCAATTTGCTGAAAAGACGAACTAATCAGACCAATGATGAGCGGGAGGGAAACGAGTATTTGCGCCATGGAAATCGCGGTCGGCGAATACAAAAGGGACAGGTCTCCGAAAGGACCTGAACGCCATAAGAGCATTGTAACTGTTAGCCCGGCAACAACCGGCGGCAGGCTCATCCCGATATTGACAAAGCTTAAGATGATTTTCCTTCCTTTAAATCGGGCCAATCCTAAAAAAATACCGGCAGGAATCCCGATGATCATACTAACTAAAATCGCAGTAAAGGAAACTCGTAAAGTGAGAAGGGAAACTTCATAAATTCCCTCTTCTCCTGAAGTAATTAATTGAATTGCTTTTAAAAAACCTTCCCAAATTAAATCCATATTTCATCAACCTCTATAATAGGAAGGAAAGGAGGAACAAGCACTATTCCGTATATGGTGTGAATAAGGCTTGACCAAATTCTTCTTTCCCAAATTCTTCAATAACCTTTTGTGTTTCATCGCTTATCATAAAATCAACAAAGCTTTGAGCTCCCTCAGCATTTACTTTATCATGTTTTTCATGATTTACTTGCATGACATGATAAACGTTTAATAAGTCTTCTTCCTTTTCAACGACAATTTGCAGATTGGTTAAATTCTCTTTTTGTGCTAAGAATGTTGCTCTGTCTGTTAACGTATAGCCGTCTTTTTCGTTGGCAATTTGCAGTGTAGCACCCATTCCTTGTCCGGTTTCCATGTAAGAAGCATTATCAGCCGGAGTCTTTTCGAGCTTTTTCCAGATGCCCATTTCTTTCTTATGTGTACCGGAATCATCTCCTCTAGAAACGAAAACAGCGCTATCTGTCATGATTTTTTCAAATGCCTCCGCAATCGGAAGTCCTTTAATCCCAGCCGGATCCGTAGTAGGTCCAACGATAATGTAGTCATTATACATGACGCGCTTACGGTTAATTGCATCGCCGCTTGCCACTACTTCTTCTTCTGCTTCAGGGGCATGGACAAGCAGTACATCAGCTTCCCCTTTAGTTCCCATTTCTAATGCTTGACCTGTACCGACAGCAATCGTTTGTACATTATAGTTATATTGCTCTTCAAAAAGCGGGATTAACTCATCTAACAGCCCGCTGTCCTGTGTGCTTGTTGTCGTGGCGAGAATGAGGTTTCCCGGCTTTGCATTTTCTTCCGTTTTTGCCGCTGTGTCTTTCGCTTCTGTATCTTCTTCCTTGCCGCCACCGCCGCAGGCAGTAACAAATAACAATAAAAATGCGATAATACTTGTTAAAAATAAACCTCTAAACTTTTGCATCCTTTGCACTCCTTTATTTATGTTCATATATGATTTGGCCTAAAGCAGAAACATCATAGCCCTCTTTATCTTGCAGACTTTCCTTAAAGTTGGTAACTTCAAGGATGTCGATTAACAGCTGGAGGGATGATTGATTCTGCTTAGTCCAACGAAACACGAGATCAAATTGTTCTGCACAAACAGGGATGAAGTCCAAATCAAGCTTGCAGGCAGCTGATTGAATGCCTAATGCAGCATCAGCCTTTCCACCACTGATAAGGGAAGCGGTTGAGAGATGTGTCCATTCCTCATTATCGTAGCCCTTAATTTTGTTCGGATCGATTTTCTCGTTCTCTAAGTGAAAATCTAATAAGAATCTTGTTCCTGAGCCTTTCTGCCGATTAACGAAAACAACATCCTCTTTCGTAAGGTCCTGGAAGCTTTTGATTCCTTTTGGGTTTCCCTTTGCAACAATTAACCCTTGTTCTCTTGCGGCAAGGCGCATCACCGTAATTGGTTCATTAACAAATAATTGCTTAATAAAGGGCAGATTATACTGCTTCGAATTGGGATCTAATAAATGGATTGCTGCTATATCACACATATTGCGGTACAGCATCATTAAGCCCTCAAGGCTCCCGATATATGTAGGCTGAATCGAAACACCGGAGTTTTGCCGGATAACATATTTAACTAGATGCTCCACTAAAAAGTCATGGCTGCCGGCAAGGCGAATGGTATCCAGAGTAGTGTTCACTGCCTTTTGCGTTGTTTCCGTCATCTCTTTATAGCGGTTAATTTCCTCAGGCTCTATCCGCATCATATTCCCCACTTTAAATGCCCGCAGTTCGCCCCTTTTAATCAGCTCATAAACGGTATGTTTCGATATTTTGAAAAGTTTTGCCACCTCATCTGGTGTATAAGCTTCATTCATAGATTACGGATCTCCTTCTAATTTATGGCCCCTTTTGTCGCTTGAACCTGTTTTTGATTGCAATGGTAATTTTATCTTAATATAATGTTCTAGTCTGTGATATTTATCGCATTTTGTTTAGTTTTGTTTAGTTTTATTTAGTTTCATTCGTTTTATTCGAGTCTTGTCCGAGCTATTCCCATCCATACTATTCAATTTATAATAGGATAAATCCTTTAAAATAAATTGATAGGTTGTGATTTGTCCCATTTAAAAATATAATGAAGAATTGAAGACTGGATTTCTGTTCAACGGATTAAGTTTTTCGATCTTAATGACATGCAGAGTTCTATAGAAGGTGAAGGATATGACGACGAATAAACAATCAACATCGAGAATAGATTTTAATCTTGTATTACTCCTCATGCTGCTGTGTATTGCGAGCTGTATTTCGATTTACAGCGCTCAATCGACAGGACAGTATCAGGAAAATTTCTTTCTGAAACAAATTGTCTGGTATTTTGCAGGTACAGTCATTATTGCCTTAGTGATTACGCTCGATTCTGATCAATTAAAAAAGATATCGTGGTATGCCTATGGCTTCGGACTTTTCCTTTTAGCATTTCTAATTGTCGCGCCGGATAGTATCGCTCCGGTCATTAATGGGGCCAAAAGCTGGTACAAGATTCCAGGAGTGGGGTCGATTCAGCCTTCAGAATTTGTGAAGGTGTTCATTATTCTGGCGTTAGCGAGAGTAATCGTCGAGCATCATCATAAATATTTAGTGAAAACGATCCAAACTGACATCCTATTGCTGCTTAAATTAGGCGGAGTGACAATGGTGCCGCTTCTGTTTGTTATGCAGCAGCCGGATTTAGGAACCTCTCTTGTGTTTCTTGCCATTTTACTCGGAATGATCTTTATTTCTGGTATTACCTGGAAGATATTGGTGCCTATTTTCAGTGGGGCTATTGTGCTGATTTCCGTTGTTTTTTATTTTGTTCTCTGGCAACCGGAAATTTTGGAAAAATATTTAGGTGTGAAGGAATACCAATTCGGCCGTATATACTCCTGGATTGATCCGTATAACTTCCAGAGTTCAGCAGGATATCAGCTGGTCCGCTCACTTCTGGCGATTGGTTCCGGGGAAACAGCAGGAAAAGGATTCGGTACGCGGGAGGTGTATTTGCCGGAAAGTCATTCCGATTTTATCTTCAGCATTATCGGGGAGGAATTTGGCTTTATCGGCGCGAGTGTCCTTATCAGCTTATTCTTTCTTTTGATTTACCATATTACAAAGGTAGGGATGGAGACGAAGAATGACTTTTACACCTATGTTTGTGTCGGAGTTATTAGTATGCTGACCTTCCATGTGTTTCAAAATATCGGTATGACGATTGGCTTATTGCCAATTACAGGAATTCCACTCCCTTTTATCAGTTACGGGGGCAGTTCTTTAATGGGAAATATGCTTGCCGTCGGATTGATCTTCTCGATTCGCTACCATCATAAGAAATATATGTTTTCTAAAAACGATTAAACAGAAAAGCAGGGAAAAGCCGCATGATAATGGCTTTTCCCTGCTTTTTGCTGGGACAGGGACGGGTTCTCTGTCCCATGTTCAAATGAATCAACAAAATTCAGTGTTCCATATTTGCCTACTGCAAATTCCCTGTTCCATTTGTGCTATATGGGAACTGTGAAGTGTATCCCTGGAATTGCTGGAATTTTTGCTGCAGCTTTTGTGCCTCTGCAGGTTCAAGTTTATACCAGCCTTTCCTAAACATGAGATTAAAAAGTTCACGCTGTTCATTTTGTGATTCGGTATAAATATTCAGGATATCCTGATACAAGGCCTGATGACTTGCTTCATTTAAATAAATGCTATAGGAATCTGTCATCGCTTTTTCTGTGGCCAGTAAATCATTTGTGAAATCACGTTCGTTCATTTGTGCCGTTTTTTGTACCTGTGCCTCTGGATTTCCGATCGATTGATTTTGATTCATCATGAACACCTCCTAATTATTATTGCTGCATGTTTCCAAAGGACGCTTGATTTTGTTTGCCCAAGTGCGAAAGGATTCGCTCATAATGGCGCTGATGCATTTGTCCGCATGCATTAAAAGCATTGATCAGTTCCTGATCCTGAACTTGTTGGCCATAGAAATGAGCTTTTTTCATCGCTAACAGATTCCATGAAAGCATATCCGTTAAGTACATGGCATCCTTTGCTGAGATGACTGCCGGCGGCTGTTGAAAAACCGCCTGTTGATTTTGTGGATTAAGGTTTTGCTGTTGCTGCATTTTCTTTCCCTCCTATTCTGTTCTTCTTTTAAATTGGTTGTTTTGGCTGTTGACTTTTTCCGGTCCGGTTTCGTTTTCTATCCCGGGACCGGCATTTCCCTTCACACTTGCAGCGCTAACCGCTGCTCTTGACGGGTTTTTAACTCTTTTGACCAAAGACAATCACCTCCACATTTAGCATGTCCGATAATGAGTTTTTCATGAATACGGCTTTATATTCTAATGAGTTTTTTAAATAATCAGTCATATTTCTTTGTCCAATTTTTTAAACTAACAGTAGTAGGAATTGTGAAAGGAAAAGGGGGGCTTGAATTGGTCACAACGATTCGAAAGGCGGCAGTATTAGGTTCTGGTGTCATGGGTTCGGGAATTGCCGCCCACTTGGCAAATGTCGGCATCAAGGTGTTGCTTCTTGATCGGGTTCCATCTCATTTAACTGACAAGGAGAAGGCACAAGGTCTTACACTGGAGGATAAAAAAGTTCGCAATAGATTGAGCGAAAGTGCCTTGCGAAAAATGTTGCAGCACAAACCCGCACCGCTTACAGTCAAGGATAATCTTTCTTATATTGAAGCAGGAAACTTTGTGGATGACAGGCATAAGCTCCATGAAGCGGAGTGGATTATCGAAGCGGTTGTTGAAAATCTTGCGGTGAAAAAACAATTATTTTCCATGGTTGATCAATATCGGAAACCGGGAAGCATTATCAGCTCAAATACTTCGGGAATATCTATCACATCGATGTCAGAGGGGCGTTCTGAGGATTTTTGCCGGCATTTCCTTGGTACGCATTTTTTTAATCCGCCGCGTTATTTAAAACTTCTTGAACTCATTCCGGCAGAAAAAACAGCACCTTCCTGTTTAGAATTTATGAAGCAATTTGGCGAAAATGTCCTTGGAAAAGGAGTGGTGATTGCAAAGGATACCCCGAACTTTATTGCGAATCGCATCGGTACCTATGGGTTATTAGTGACGATTCAGGAAATGGAAAAAGGGGGTTTTAGTCCGGGCGAAATTGATTCTGTAACAGGACCGCTTGTCGGCCGACCGAAAAGTGCAACCTTTAGAACGCTTGATGTCGTGGGAATGGATACCTTTCTCCATGTAGCTGACACCGTTTACCAGGCTGCAGTGGGAGAAGAGAAACAAGTATTTACAACGCCTCCTCTCATGGAGGAAATGGTAAAAAGAGGCTGGTTAGGCAGTAAAAGTGGTCAGGGATTTTATTTAAAACAAGGGAAGGAGATTCTGGAACTCGATCCAAAAACGATGCAGTATCGTCCACGCAGGAAATTAAAGACAGCGGCAATGGAACAAAGCAGGCTTGAAAAGGGTTGGAGGAAAAGGCTGAAAACACTGCTTTATAGTGATGACCGCGCCGGAAGACTGTTATGGAATATTATTGCCCCGGTACTTCTCTACTCTGCGGAAAAGCTGGATGAAATTGCTCATGACATTCCTTCTGTTGATCAGGCGCTGAAATGGGGTTTCGGCTGGGAGCTGGGTCCGTTTGAAATCTGGGATGCACTTGGTTTAGCTGAAGCCGCGGAGCGGATGAAAGAATCAGGCCAAATGCTGCCAGACTGGATTACAGACATGCTCGCCGATAGGGTTTCCTCTTTCTATAAAGAAGAGAATGAAGATCTCTATTTTTATCATAAAGGCGAATACCGCCCGGTTAATGAAAATTCTAAAATTATAAGCTTAAAAAAAATAAAACAGAAGCAAGGAGTTATCAAGAAAAACAGCGGTGCTTCTTTGCTCGATATCGGTGATGATGTTGCTTTGCTTGAATTTCATTCGCCCCATAACTCGATAGGTCCCGATATTCTGCAGATGATTGGTACAGCGATAGAGGAAGTGGAGAAAAATTATAAAGGGCTGGTGATCGGGAACGAAGGGAAGAACTTTTGCGTCGGTGCCAATTTAGGAATGATTCTAATGGAGGCACAGGATGACAATTTATTCGAACTTGATCTGATCGTCAAGCAGTTTCAGCAGGCGATGATGAAAATAAAATACAGTGTAAAGCCGATTGTGGCGGCGCCTTTTGGGATGACACTTGGCGGAGGGGCAGAGGTTTGTCTCCCGGCAGCACATATCCAAGCTTCATTGGAAACGTATATCGGACTCGTTGAAACAGGGGTCGGCCTGATTCCTGGGGGCGGAGGAAATAAAGAGTTGTATATCAAGATGCTGAAAGGGATGCCAAAAGGGGTTGAATTCGACCTGCAAAAGGTGGCCAACAAAGTATTTGAAACGATTGCCATGGCAAAAGTATCAAGTTCAGCTGCTGAAGCCCTTCAGCATCATTTTCTTCATGGTTCAGACGGCATTAGTATTAATTCGAGTTTCTTGCTGCATGATGCAAAGCGGGCGGTGCTGACACTTTATGAAAAAGGTTACAAGCCTCCGGTGCGGGAGAAAATTCCGGTTACCGGGGAAACCGGCTATGCCACGCTTCTTTTGGCGGCGCACTCCATGCACAGCAGTGGATTTATCTCTGAACATGATTTTAAAATCGCGCAAAAACTGGCTTTTGTTATTTCCGGAGGAAGGGTTCCCTTCGGCACGCTGGTTGATGAGCAATACTTGCTTGAGCTGGAACGAGAGGCTTTCTTGAGCCTTGTGATGGAACCGAAGTCGATGAAGCGGATGCAGCATATGCTTTTAAAAGGTAAACCGCTTCGTAATTAATCGGGCAGCCCATTACAAAGGACTTTAACTTGTCAGAGCTATTTTTTAAGGAAAGGAGCTGGGGAAATGGGAGAGGCTGTCATTGTTGCAGGTGCCAGAACACCTATTGGAAAAGCAAAAAAGGGGAAACTTGCCAATGTCCGACCGGATGATTTAGGAGCACTTGTCGTCAAAGAAACATTAAAGCGGGCAGAAGGATACGATGGTCCGATTGATGATCTTATTATCGGCTGTGCCATGCCTGAGGCAGAACAGGGGCTGAATATGGCGCGCAATATTGGTGCCCTTGCCGGTCTGCCCTATACGGTGCCGGCGATTACGATTAACCGCTATTGTTCTTCCGGGCTGCAGTCAGTTGCCTATGCGGCAGAGAGAATTCAGCTCGGCTATGCCGATACAATTATTGCCGGCGGCGTCGAATCGATGAGCTTAGTTCCGATGTTTGGCCATGTCGCTCGTCCGAATATCAAGCTTGCCGAAAATGCGCCGCAATATTATATGGGGATGGGGCATACAGCAGAGGAAGTCGCAAGAAAGTTTACTATTTCACGGGAGGAGCAGGATGCTTTTGCGGTCGAAAGCCATCGTAAAGCGGCGCAAGCCATTCGGGAAGGGAAATTTACTGCTGAAATTGTATCTGTGGAGGTAACGGAAGTAACAGTAAATGAGGAATATAAGCCTGTCGAGAAAAAAATCACCTTTAGTCAGGATGAGGGAGTGCGACCGGATACAAATCTAGCTGCACTGGCAAAGCTTCGTCCATCTTTCGCATTGAACGGGACGGTAACAGCAGGAAATGCATCACAGATGAGCGACGGGGCAGCGGCAGTTCTCGTCATGGATCGGCAAAAGGCCGAATCGCTCGGACTAAGGCCATTGGCGAAATTCAGGTCCTTTGCAGTCGGCGGGGTTCCGCCGGAAATTATGGGAATCGGCCCAGTTGCGGCTATCCCGAAGGCGTTGAAATTAGCGGGATTACAGCTGTCTGATATTGGACTGTTTGAACTAAATGAAGCCTTTGCCTCCCAATCCCTTCAGGTCATACGTGAACTGGGACTCGATGAGGAGAAAGTAAATGTCAATGGGGGCGCAATCGCTTTAGGCCATCCATTAGGATGCACCGGAACAAAGCTGACATTAACACTGCTTCATGAAATGAGGCGGCGTCAAGTACAATTCGGGATCGTAACGATGTGTATCGGAGGCGGAATGGGGGCCGCCGGTATCTTCGAATTATTGTAAACGGTTTGTTTCAGGGAAGGGGAGAAGAAATTGTCCAATCAAATCAATCAGACATTAGCCGGGGGAAGCTTTCTAGTCGAAAAGGTTCCGTGTGAACGAGTGTATACGCCGGAGGATTTTAACGATGAACAAAAATTAATCGCGAAAACAATTGATGACTTTGTTGAAAATGAAGTCATGCCGCAAATCGAGCACCTGGAAAATCAGGACTTTACCCGTTCCGTGAAGCTGATGAAAAAAGCGGGAGAGTTAGGACTGCTCGCTGCCGATATTCCCGAAGAATACGGGGGACTTGGTCTAGATAAGATTAGTTCGGCCTTAATAACGGAAAAGCTGGCCCGCGCCGGTGGTTTTTCTATTACCCATGGTGCTCATGTAGGAATTGGGTCGCTGCCGATTATTCTCTTTGGCAATGAAGCGCAAAGGCAAAAGTATTTACCCTTTTTAGCAACAGGGGAAAAAATCTCCGCCTATGCCTTAACAGAACCGGATTCGGGTTCAGATGCCCTTGGAGCAAGAACAACAGCAAAACTAAATCGTACCGGGACCCATTATGTACTAAACGGAGAAAAACAATGGATTACCAATTCAGGATTTGCTGATGTTTTTATTGTCTATGCCAAAATCGATGGCGAGCATTTCTCCGCCTTTATTATTGAACGGGATTTTTCGGGAGTCTCGACAGGAAGTGAAGAAAAAAAGATGGGCTTAAAAAGCTCCTCAACCCGGACATTGATTTTGCAGGATGCCCTCGTTCCAAAGGAAAATCTTCTAGGTGAGGCGGGGAGAGGTCATGTGATTGCTTTTAACATCTTAAATATCGGCCGCTACAAACTGGGGGTCGGTGCAGTTGGCGCAGCTAAACGGGCATTTGATATTACTGTCCAATATACGAACCAGCGGCAGCAGTTTAAACAGCCGATTTCTCAGTTCAATTTGACAAAGGAAAAGCTGGCAACGATGGCGGCTAATATTTATGCCGGGGAAAGCTCTGTTTACCGTACAGTAGGGCTTTTTGAGGAAAGAATGGGTCCATCATCTCCAAGCGAAGGATGGGATGGAAAGAAAGCAGCAGAATCGATTGCCGAATATGCGATTGAATGTTCCTTAAATAAAGTTTTTGCCAGCGAAATGCTTGATTATATCGCTGATGAGGGAGTTCAGCTGCATGGCGGGTACGGCTATATGGCTGAGTATGAAATCGAAAGAATTTATCGCGACTCCCGTATTAACCGGATTTTTGAAGGGACAAATGAAATCAACCGGCTGTTGGTCCCGGCGACCTTCATGCGGAAGGCAATAAAAGGGGAACTGCCTCTATTTGAAAAAGCCACTGAACTGCAAAGTGAACTGGTGTCGTTTATCCCTGAAGAACCAGGGGAGGAGCCGCTTGCGAAGGAAATACAATTGGTTGCGAATGGGAAGAAAATGGCCCTCCTTATTCTAGGTTTGGCTGTAAAAAAGTACGGCAAAGGATTGGAGAAGGAGCAGGAAATCCTCGTCAATATCGCGGATATGATTTCCAATGTGTATGCGATGGAATCGGCTGTTTTGAGGACTGAAAAGGCAGTCAAACAATCAGGTGTGGAAGTGTCGAGACAAAAGCTGCTTTATACGGAGATTTTTTGTCAGGAGGCCTTCTGGCAGATGGAACAAGATGCAAAAGAAACACTGCTTGCGGTGGAAGAAGGAGATAACTTGCGAATGATGCTGTCCACACTAAGAAAATTTACTCGCTTCACAGCGGGGAACATCATTGCAAAAAAACGTGAAGCAGCCCAAAAGCTTATCGAAGCAGAGCGATTTATCTTATAGAATTTTTCAAGTAAAATGAAGCTCTCTTAACAGAGGGCTTTTTTTACAGGCTATGAAAGTATAACGTTTTCTGAACTCTGACTAGTGTCTAGCTACAGCGCCTAGCGACTAGTGTACTTTACACTTCCTCCGCAATGATTGCGTCAACACGAACGCGGACACTGTGCTCTTCGTGTTTCCTTTATCTCAGTCCGGAGTGGGCAGAGGAACTTCGACTAAAAACCGCCACGTCCTGTGGCGAACGTCGAAGTCAGCACATCCTGTGCAAGTCATACTCTGCTGAGCAAGGCGCTTTCGCTTTTCTTAGTAATTATTTCGAATATTGTTCATAATATGGTAAGATAATGATGTGTTTCATAATTAGAAATGGAAATACTTGAGGTGATGAGTATGGCGCTTACTTTTTATTGGTATCCTAAATGCGGGACATGCCGCAAGGCGAAAAAATGGCTCGAAGAACACCAGATTTCTTACGAAGAAATACATATCGTCGACAATCCTCCAACTCGATCTGAACTGGAAAACCTGTATCAGAAAAGCGGGCTTGAGCTAAAGAAGTTTTTTAATACAAGCGGCCAGCGGTATAGGGATCTTGGATTAAAGGATCGGATAAAAGAGGCTTCCGAGGATGAACTTCTTGATCTATTGGCTTCTGATGGAATGTTGATCAAGCGGCCCATTGTAACGGATCATGAAAAGGTAACAGTTGGTTTTAAGGAAGAGGAATTTGCTCAAACCTGGAACAAATAAGACACTAACAAAAAACAACTATTTTTTTGGAGGGACCAACATGAATATTCCAAAGGAACTACGTTATTCTGACGATCACGAATGGATCAAAACAGATGGAGATAAGGTCAAGATAGGGATTACCGATTTTGCCCAGCATGAACTTGGAGATATTGTGTTTGTTGAATTACCGGAGATTGGAGCAGAAATAAAAGCGGGTGAGCCATTCGGCAGCGTTGAATCGGTTAAAACGGTATCTGAATTGTATGCTCCAGTAAGTGGAAAAGTTGTCGAAGTGAATGAGGATTTAAATGACAGTCCAGAGTTTGTAAACGAGTCTCCATACGAGAAGGCTTGGATCATTGTGATCGAACCTTCAGACATGACGGAAGCAGACAAATTATTGACTGCAGATCAGTATGAGGCAATGACGAAGGACAACTAATACATGTGGGAGCGTCCTTTGGGGGCGCTTTCGTCGTTAAGGGAGCTGGGGGAAATGAGCGAATTCGTACATGACAAAGTTATCATTGTTGAGGGATTATCTGATAAGCGTAAAATACAAAAAGTCGTAAGAGAACCAGTTGATATAATTTGTACAAACGGTACGATTAGTCAATCCCTAATGGATGAGTTGATCGAACATTTATCAGATCAGGAAATATATATATTAGTTGATGCTGATGAGGCCGGGGAGAAGCTCCGTAAACGGTTAAAAAGAGAATTTCCTGAAGCAGAGCACCTTTATATTGATCGAATGTACCGCGAAGTTGCCGCCGCACCTGTACAGCATCTTGCTGAAGTATTAGTAAGAGCCAACCTTCTTGTAGAAACACGTTTATTTAAATAAAAATAATTAGTAAAAAGAGCAGAAATAACTGCTCTTTTTTTGCTGTTGTTTTCTGTTGAAATTACTGGAATGAAATCAGCCGTAATAGGCAGGAAAGAGAACAAAGTATACGGAATATATACTCACATTATGGTTGATTCGGAGGCGATTCTGTGAGAGAACAGTTAACATTATGGGCATTAGAAATTAACCGAAAAAAGGTATTCCGTTTTATCCTGAAGGGGCGCTTGTTATCCTTTTCCTTATTAACCGAGAACGAACAAATCTTGATCAAAATTGAAAAAGATTCAATACAGCTCCTTGAGTATAGTGGGGATGAATCCTTGAAAAAGCTGGCTGGAACAAAAGAAACATTTTGCTCTCTCCTTGCCGGTGAGCGGAAATTGAGGAAAGCACTCCATGCAAAAGACGTTGAAACAACGCTTTCATACCGCGAACAACTGCTCTTAGAATCCCTTTTTTATTTAGCACGGCCATAATTCTTATTAATTCCAAGTAATTTCATATGAAAAAATGGTTAAAAGTATTGACGGTTGTTTTATATTTATGGTACTATCACTTTAATCAAATTGGGTATGGTAAACTATAATGGTAATCATTGATAATACATGGGCTTATTGCCTTAATCGATATACAAAGGCAAATGAGATCCACAAGCTTAAGTCATTATAATTAGGAGAGATGGAAATGTCAGAAAAAAATTATCGTATTGAAACATTAGGCGTCCATGGCGGGCTGCAGCCGGATCCTGTAACAGGTGCAAGGGCATTACCGATATATCAAAATAATGCTTATCAATTCAAAAATACGGAACATGCTGCGAATTTGTTCGGTTTAAAAGAACCTGGCTATATCTATACTCGTATTACAAACCCAACGACAGGTGTTTTTGAAGAACGTGTCGCCTTGTTAGAAGGCGGAGTTGGGGCACTTGCTCTCGCAAGTGGAATGGCTGCTATTACAGTAGCTGTGATGAATATTGCTGAAGCAGGCGATGAGATTGTCGCTGCATCTAACCTATACGGTGGTACATATAATCTATTTGCGGTAACGCTTCCTAAATATGGTATTCAAGTGAAATTTGTCGATCCACAAGATCCGGAAAATTTCCGTGCTGCGATTACAGATAAAACAAAAGCGGTTTTTGCTGAAACAATTGGAAACCCATCGTTAAAAGTTTTGGATATTGAAGCAGTAGCAAATATTGCCCATGAGGCAGGTGTTCCGCTCATTATCGACAATACATTCGCTTCTCCATATTTATGCCGTCCAATTGAGTTTGGCGCAGATATTGTCGTACATTCTGCGACAAAATGGCTTCTAGGAAATGGAACAACAACTGGAGGAGTCATTGTCGATTCCGGTAAATTTGATTGGAATTCACCTAAATTCCCAGGTTTAACGGAACCTGACGATAGCTATCATGGATTATCTTATGCAAAAGATGTTGGTGCAGCGGCTTATATTACAAAAGCTCGTGTGCAATTATTGCGTGACATGGGACCAGCCCTAAGCCCTTATAACGCTTTCCAATTTGTTCTTGGTCTTGAAACACTGCATGTCAGAATGAAAGAGCATGTCGCTAATGCAGTGAAGGTTGCTGATTATCTTGAAAAACATCCTGCTG
>CALGSR010000293.1 GCA_937902115.1 uncultured Bacillus sp.
TCCTGATTAATTTTATACACTTTAGCAAAAGAAGCAATAAGAAACCGACTTTTCGTAGACTTTGAAAATCTCGCAAGCAACTGCGAAGTCCAATTCCTATTGGTTAATTCAATAAAAAAACGATAAATGACCTGCAGCAATCTAGTACCCCCAATAAATTATTTCTAGTATTTTTCACTTTACTATTAGGCATAAAAATCTTAAAATAGAATATCAATAGATAAATACACATTGAGGAGTAATTCCTTTTCCGAAAAAAGGAGTGAGGAAAATGTTTTTACTACATATTGTTGACCAGACAATTAAGAAAATTAAATCCCAGCTGGCCAATGTATTAACGTTAGGCAATTTATCCCTTGGGGGTTTTGCCATCATCGCATCTGTCAGAGGCGAACTGAATCTAAGTTTGCTGCTAATCTTTATCGCTGCCTTGCTCGACCGTTTCGATGGCATGACTGCCAGAAAATTAAACATTGAATCAGAACTTGGTAAGCAATTAGATTCTATGAGTGATATTATATCATTTGGTGTCGCACCTGCAATATTATTATATCAAGGTATTTTATCTGACTTTGGAGCACCTGGAGCATTTTTCGCTGTTTTCTATATTGCATGTGGTGCATTTCGCCTAGCTCGTTTTAATATTTCCGACAACAACGGATATTTTACCGGACTGCCCATTACAGCTGCAGGCTGTTTAGCAACTCTTAGCTTCTTAGCCGTACCCTACCTCCCGCCACATACTTTTCCATTTATTATGATCGCCCTTTCTTTAATGATGATTAGTTCCTTCCGTATGAAAAAAGTTTAATTATAATGACACTCAACAAATTATTCTTCACAGTAAAAATCCACATATGTAAAAGTGGATTTTTCTTTTTGCCAAATAATTTTCCTTCCCGATACATCTACAAGCCATTTGAATGAATTCTCTCGTTTATTTTTATTGGACAGACAAAACTCTTCCATCGATATCATACATTTTAAAAAGTGGAGGTGGTTTTATGTCCGGAATCCTTACAGCATTAAGCTACTTCATTAAAGAAATCATTTTTCTCGTTTCCTATGTAAAAAACAATGCCTTTCCCCAGCCCCTATCTCCTGCAGAAGAAAAAAGGTATCTGCAATTAATGGCTGAAGGCGATTCCCACGCTCGGAATATGCTGATTGAACATAACTTGCGTTTAGTTGCCCATATTGTTAAAAAATTCGAAAATACAGGTGAGGATGCGGAAGATTTGATTTCCATCGGAACCATTGGGTTGATTAAAGCAATAGAAAGCTATTCTGAAGGCAAGGGAACAAAGCTTGCGACCTATGCAGCACGCTGTATCGAAAATGAAATACTTATGCACTTAAGAGCATTAAAGAAAACGAAAAAAGATGTCTCTTTACATGATCCGATCGGACAGGATAAAGAAGGAAATGAAATATCATTAATTGATATCCTGAAATCCGAATCGGAGGATGTGGTAAATACGATTCAGTTAAATATGGAACTGGAAAAAGTGAAGGAGTATATTGATGTACTCGATGATCGGGAAAAGGAAGTCATTATCGGCCGTTTTGGACTCGATCTGCAGAAAGAGAAAACACAGCGGGAAATCGCGAAGGAACTAGGAATTTCGCGCAGCTATGTATCAAGAATCGAAAAAAGAGCGCTGATGAAAATGTTTCATGAATTCTTCCGTGCCGAAAAAGAAAAGCGCAAACGGTCTGAATAAGATGCCAAAAACTACATCTTCCATTAGGAAACCATTTACGCCTTTTTCTGCTATTTCTATTCAACACTTATCTCTGCTGCAATAATGCATCCAATTACACTGCATACGGTAAAAGATAAAACCATCAACAACATGGATTTCACCCCTTCATGATGTAGGATAGACAAATTTACCGCTTATCCAAGACAGTTGCATGTTATCCATTTGATTTTGGATCACAAATCAACGCTGTACAGTCAGATTTATCATGCCCGCTGCGTGTATTTTCATGAAAAAGTCTTATGACATATTTTCCCTCTGCTGTAAATATTCCTCTCCTTCTTCTGTTTCAAGCAGTTTCTGCCGGTACGACTTGGAGAGTGAAAAGAAGAAAAAAGAACCTGCGAGAAAAACAAGCGAGCCGTACATCATCCATGTTAACTCCGTTTGACTATTAGCGACTGTAGGAATCACGACACCCAAATAAAAAAATATACTTGCGCATAAAAGAACGATTCCATAGCATTTGAAATCAAGCATTTTTTCATAATAAGTTTTCAGCCTTTGCATAATCTCACCCGCTTTTTCCATAGTACCGTTTAATGATTCAAAACACTTCTAATCTACTAAATTACTGTATCATAATTTACAACAGGAAAGAGAATGTAAATAATAGCATTTGTGAAAACATCCCTGAAAATAAGAAAAAGGTGAGAACAGGCAGCTTGCCATCATTCTCACCTTTTCATTTTTATTTCAGTCTTCCAGTCCTTGCGTTAAATCTTCAACCAAATCCTCGACATCCTCTAAGCCGACGGAAATTCGGACAAGACCGTCTGTAATCCCCAATTTTTTGCGTCTTTCCTCGGGAATCGAAGCATGTGTCATTTTAGCAGGCAGAGAAATTAAACTCTCGACAGCACCAAGGCTTTCCGCCAATGTAAAAAACTTCACCTTTGTTAAAAGTTTATCCGCCTTTTCAGCGCTTCCTACATCAAAAGACACCATTCCACCAAAACCGCGGGATTGTTGCTTGGCTATCTCGTGACCTGGATGCGTTTCAAGTCCAGGATAATAAACCTTTTCAACTGTTGGATGCCGGAGAAGGAAGTCCGTAACCGATTTCGTGTTTTTTTCATGTTCTTCCATTCTTACCCCAAGTGTTTTGATCCCTCTCATTAAAAGCCACGCATCCTGCGGGCCAAGTATCCCGCCTGTTGCATTTTGGATAAAATGAAGTTCTTTGGCTATCTCAGGGCTTTTCACTGCAGCAAGCCCTGCTACGACGTCACTGTGTCCGCCTAAATATTTCGTCGCCGAATGCAGAACAATATCAGCGCCAAGCTCTAATGGGTTTTGCCAATAAGGAGTAGCAAACGTATTGTCTACAATGGTCAGCAGTTGATGATCATGAGCCAGCCTTGCTGCGGCGGCAAGATCTGTAATTTTCAATAATGGATTTGTTGGTGTTTCAATAAAGAGCGCTTTTGTATTGCTGCGCATGGCTTTTTCCACATCTTTGATGTCGCTTGAGTTCACAAAGCTGTACTCGATCCCAAAACGGTTCAATACTTTTGTGATCACTCGGAAGGTACCGCCATAAACATCATCTGTTATGATCATATGATCCCCGCTGTTAAACAGCATGACGACTGCGGTAATAGCGGCCATACCGGAGCCAAAAGCAAACCCGGCTGTTCCGCCTTCCAGCTCCTTGATTAATTCCTCCACAGCGTGTCTTGTCGGGTTACCTGTACGGGAATATTCATAGCCTTTATGTTCCCCGATGCCATCCTGTTTAAAGGTGCTGACCTGATAGATGGGAATCGACACAGCACCCGTCACCGGATCACTTGCCAGACCGCCATGAATCAGTCTCGTTTTTCTCCTCATACATCATACCCCGCCTTCGTAAATCTTTTTGCTCAAGTAGCGTTCACTTCCATCCGGAAATACGACGACAATATGACTTCCAGCCTTTGCGTTTGCAGTCTCTTTTATCGCTCCGAAAAGCGCTGCACCCGAAGAACTGCCAATAAGCAGACCGGCTTTAACTGCTGCTTCCTTTACATAGCGAAAGGCAGCAGCATCGGAAATGGTGTATATTTGATCAAAATAGGAGGGATCCATGTACGCCGGGAGAAATTCCATTCCAATTCCCTCCGTTTTATGAGGACCTGGTGCACCTCCATTTAAAATGGATCCTTCAGGTTCGATAATGACAGTTTTTATTTCCGGATTCTTTTCTTTTAGAAAACGGGACGTCCCCATAAAAGTTCCGCCTGTTCCCGCACCCGCGACGAACACATCAATCCGACCGTCCATCGTCTCCCAAATTTCAGGGCCTAACGTTTTATAATAGGTTGCCGGATTGGCACGGTTTGCAAATTGCTGGGGACAATAAGCGCCTGGTATAACCCGAGCTAATTCTAGGGCCTTATCTATTGCTCCCTTCATTCCCGCTTCGGTCGGTGTTGTGACAATTGTTGCTCCTAATGCTTTCATAAGGACTTGTTTTTCCATACTAAACTTTT
>CALGSR010000294.1 GCA_937902115.1 uncultured Bacillus sp.
TTTTTATATAGGACAAGAAAGAATTTTATTCAACGTTATACTTTTGCCATAATTTATTGAAATGTTGGAATCCATTGGAAATGGCCTCTATTTTCTATTACAATAGAGAAGAAGGAAGGTTATTTGATTATTTTCCTATTTTTGGGATAACCTAGTGAATGTTGTTCTTTATTGTGAATTAATTATCAATGTTATATAAAAGCAGGAGGTAATAAATTTGGAGTTGCAAAGAGATATGGAGTTTGAGGTCAAAAGTAGTTTTGTTCCAAATATTAGTAATGCAGATAGCTTGAGGATTGTCGAGATATCCAATGATAGTGTAATCGTACAAATGAATAATTCCGGTTGCAGAGGTGTTTTCCCGGTAGATAACTTCCAATATTGGATCAAAAGAAGTTCATTAATCTACATTAATGAAAGTCAGGAAAAATCTTCATAAAAAGCTAAAAAAGACTGATGAAACTAATCAGTCTTTTTTAGCTTTTTCTTGTTTTTTTATCGATTGATAAACTGAATAACTAAGTCAGCAAACTCCTGTGTTTTTTCAATTTGAACCCAGTGTCCGCAATGCGGGAAGACATGCAATTCAGCCTGCGGCATATGCAATGCTAATTTCATACTTGTTTCTTCCAAAGGAATCACACGGTCTTCTCTGCCATGAACCAACAGGGCAGGGAAATCAATTGCATTTAGTTCGTCAATGGTTAATGACATCGCTCCAACATGTCTTTGTCTTGGAGCCGGGAACATCGAAGAAAACGATTCATGGAATCCTGGTTGAATACTGGATTTGTAGCGCATTTCCACTAAGTCGCCATTTTCAGCCATGCTTTGATCGTAAGCGAATATTTTAATTAGATTTTTCATATTTTCGTGACTTGGTTCATATCCCCAAACATCATCTAGTTCAGTCATTCTGTGATCAATTCCCATGCTTCCCATCATAATTAATTTATTAATGAGATCTGGGCGTTTTTTAGCCATATGAAGAGCGATCGCTCCACCGAAAGAGTTTCCAATTACAGTGACTTTCTTTTCCCCGACTGTATCAAGAAAATCAATCATATGATCCGCCCATACATGGATATTATATTCTTGCCCTTCAGGTCTATCTGTGTAGCCAAATCCAACGACATCAGGTGCATAAAGATGAAAATGTTTTGACAGAATTGGGAAAACAAGGCGCCAGTTTGCCCATGCAGATACCCCTGGGCCGGACCCATGAATCAAAATAACCGCTTCCCCTTGTCCATCTTCATGATAATGCGTATTAAGCCCTTTTACATCAATAAATTTACCTTCTTCTACTGTTGCCATAATTTAATTTCCTCCATTCCAATGTTAACTTTGTTCAAACAAAGAATATTCTTTCAAAATCTTTCTTGCAGAGAAATCGGACACATAAAAAAGGTTTCCCTCTCCTTCTCTCTTCTATTCTTTTGTTCAAACAACATATTGAAAAGTTCCCCATGCTTTTTAAAAACTGTTCAAGTATATTTATTCGACATTTTCCCCCTAAAACCTTTTTAATTCGATATTTTTTTTAAAAAAATAATTATATTTATTTATTCACAATTATGTATTCCATAGGTAGTACTTCACAAAAAGAAGAAGTAATGATTGCCTCTTCGTAAACTCCCCGGTTTACTGCCAGACAACTATTACTTCTTCGTCTTATTTTCATAACGCATTATGTACAAACGCAGCGAAGTTATTCAACCACGTTTGCATTCTTTTCAAATACTTCTAAACCAGCCGTTGCACATATAACATCTTCTTCAGATGTACCACCAGAGACCCCAATCCCACCTACAATCACTCCATTATGGTAAAGTGGAATCCCACCGCCAAAGATGACTAACCTATCAGTGTGAACAATCCCTGTTAATAAAGCAGGTTCATCTTTAATCATTGGGTACCATTCATCCGTAGATTTTCCAAAGGCTGCAGCTGTGTAAGCTTTATTTTGCGCGATTCCTGAGCTTAGAAGCGCCGCTTCGTCCATACGCATAAACGCTTTTAAATTTGCACCCTCATCCACGATTGCAGCGTTGATTTTCACGCCAATTTCATCAGCTTTATTACAGATTGCATTCAGCATTTCAAATGCCAATGAACGTGTTAAAGCATATTTTTGATACAAACTCACTATACCTTCACTCCTCTAGTTACCTTTGCTTCATTTATTACTATAATCTTATTATATCAATTAGTATTAATAATACCTAATTAAATAAATTTCCTTTAATCACTATTTTACAATCATAACCGGACATTGCGCTCGCTTTACCACCTTATGACTAACACTCCCTAAAACCATTTCCTGTAATGCATTTAATCCTCTGCTTCCTAATATTAGAATATCAAAATCATTTTCATTGGCATATGAGACAAGTGTCGGCCCTGGATCACCGTGCATAACAATTGTTTTACTCTTCACACCGGCAGCATTGATTTTACCTTCAGTCAGCTGCAAGCGGCGTTGTCTTTCCTCTTTTATACTTTCCTGATTTATATTTCGCAGCACATCATTTTTTTCTGTTTCAAAATCTACAACATATACAATTTCAATTATTGCATCTTCCCCTGCGAGTTTTGCAAGTCCTGCTGCTTTCCCTGCGGCTCTTAAAGAATGTTCCGAACCATCTGCAGCTAAAAGGATTTTCTTATACATACACTTGACCTCCTCTTATTCCTTAAAAAGTCTAATCCTCAAATTACTAATACAGAGGGATAACTTTTAATACTATTATATAATACCCATCTTTAATAGTATTGATATTTTTATACAAAAATATGTCATTTACATTAATTAATAGCAGAACAACAATAAAGCTGACTCGAATTTTTAACGAGCCAGCTTTTTCTGATTAGCGATGGTTATTTTTTAAATTGAGTAATTTTTGTTTTAACTCATTTTCCATTGAGATTAATTCTTGTTCAGCCTGCTGGCGTTTTGTACGGCCTTCAGCTTGAATACGCAATGTTTCTTCTAATGTGGTGACAAGGTTTTCCTGTGTTTTCTTTAACGTTTCGATGTCCACTACTCCGCGTTCATTTTCTTTTGCCGTTTCGATTGAATTCATTTTCAGCATTTCTGAATTCTTTAACAATAGCTCATTTGTCGTTTTAGACACTTGTTTTTGTGCTTCTACAGCATGACGCTGGCGAATAAGTGTTAGAGCAATGGCAATTTGATTTTTCCACAGCGGTATAGCCGTCATAATGGAAGATTGGATTTTTTCAGCTAAAGCCTGGTTCGTATTTTGAATTAAACGAATTTGCGGCGCACTTTGAGTTGTTATTTGTCTGCTTACCTTTAGATCATACATCCTCTTTTCAAGCCGATCAGCAAATTGCATCACATCGTTAACTTCCTGTACTTGCATTTGATCCTGGCTTTGCTCAGCCTTACGTTGTAACTCGGGGATTGTTTTCTCACGAAGGATTTCAAGCTTTGCCTCTCCCGCAGCAATAAAAATATTCAATGTAAGAAAATATTCTTTATTCTTTTCATACAAATCCTCCAAAAGCATGTTATCTGTTAATAAACCATTTTTACAATGCTCCAGCTTTACTGTAATTCGATCAATTTGCGCACCTGTTTTTTGGTATTTGGACAGGATCTCTTGAACAGAACTTGAAATTTTCCCAAATAATCTGGAAAATAAATTTCGTTTTTCCGGTGCTAATTCATCCGGATTCACATGATCAAGTTTTCGCATTAATTCTGAAAGAATGTCACCAATTTCTCCAACATCTTTGTTTTGCACCTGCTCTAACATCGTGTGCGAAAAAGTGAGCAGCTTTGATTGTGCCTGTGTACCATATTGAATAATGGCTTGATGATTCCGTATATCAATTTGATCTGCTAAGTTCAATGCTTTTTGCCGGTTTTCCTCCGATAATGTATCAATGATCCTTACCGGTTTTTCCGGTACCTTTTGTACAGATGTTGCAGGATTCATTATTTCAATATCGCCAAATGGATTACTTAATAAATCATCCATTTCCCTACCTAGCTTTGGTTCAGACATACATTATTTCCTCCTATCCTCAATCTCAAGCGGCCGATTTTTTAATTCCTGCTTGGCCACATCTAATTCAAATTGCAAATGATCAATATCATCTTCAAGAACAATATACAAATCCTTTTCTAATGTATCCGCCAACTGCTGAATTGTACCCTTCGTTTCTTGAAGAGATTCCTGCAGTTCAGCTGTCTTCGAAGGCTGTGTATTTAAAAAAGCATACTTCTCTGATAATTCAACAATAGAATCTAAATGCGAATAATAAAATCGTTCTGCCTGAAAAAAACGCTTAGGTTCTTTTTTTGTTATGAGATAAATTCGATTAACAACTCGAGTAATTTCATAATTTTGCTTCATATTAGATAAAGAACGACCGCGAATGAAAGCTTTGTGAAGGCGACTAATTTTCAGTTTCGCTTCCTTTAAATTCTTCTTAATGTATTTATATTCTCTCCGTGTTAATCCATTTTCCCGCAGAAAATGACGTGCATGAATCCATTTGAGGGCAAAGAACACTGCTAATCCGCCTGCCACTCCATATAATATCGATGGGACAATTGGGGCCTCAAAAGCTAGGAAACTAATGGACCAAACAAGCACTGAAATAAAGCCACCTGCAAAAGAGCGTATGACAAATTGGAAAAATGATTTCATGGAAAATCAACTCCTATCGACGATTGCCTATCTAGTATACGATTTAAATAAGATGAAGGTTTCATCTTTATTGTAAGCGACCTTTTTTATAAATGCTACTTGTTTTCAGTAAAATGGATACTGCGCTGTAGGTGATTCTGCGACCTAAGACCGAGAAGTAAATGAAGAAAAACCTGATCTCCTAAAAAAGAAATCAGGTTCATTATATCAGTGTTTTTTTGTAACAAGAAATATTAAGGGTATCTGTCACCATTGGCAGCGGGTTAAATGATTTATTAGAGGGCATTGTTTAAAAAGGTATCCTTTTGTCCCCATTGCTCAAACCAATTAATTTGTTCACGTAGTCTAACTACTTCTCCAATTACGATCATACACGGATTTGTTACATGCTCACTCATGGCTGCCTCCGAGGCTGATCCAAGGGTGCTTATGACTGTTTTTTGTTTTTCTAATGTTCCCCACTGAATAAAGGCAATAGGTGTTTCCGGACTTTTCCCGCATTGCAGGAGTCTTTCTTGGATACGGGGCAGATTCTTCACGCCCATATAAATCGCAATGGTATCCACTCCGCTCGCAAGAGTTTCCCATTTAATCCGATCCTCGGCAAAGTTTTTACTGTGTCCCGTTACAAAAGCAAAGGAGGAACTAATCTCTCTATGTGTTAACGGAATCCCTGCGTACGCCGAAGCAGCAATGCCGGAAGTTATTCCAGGAATAATCTCAAACTCCACTCGATTCTTAGCGAGAAACTCCGCCTCCTCGCCTCCTCTTCCGAAAACGAACGGATCCCCGCCTTTTAATCTCGTAACGATTTTTCCCTTTTTGGCATGCTTTACGAGTAAATGATTAATGGTTTCCTGCTGCAATACGTGGTAATTTGGAAGTTTTCCGCAAAATATTAATTCCGCATCACCCTTTGCGTATTCCAGTAATTCCTCGTTTACTAGCCGATCATATAATATGACATCCGCTTTTTTTATACATTTGATCCCTTTAAGGGTGATTAACTCTGGATCACCGGGACCTGCACCCACTAAAAATACTTTTGCCACCGCCAACCAACCTCTCGTTAAAAATAATTAATATAATTTTCCCTTATATATTAGATAAACCATGTCATCTGAAATCGACATGGCTTATTTTTAGACCTTTTTAGACCAATCCTTGTTTCTTTAAGTACTGAAATACAATTTCAACACTTTCATCAATACTTTGTTTATCTGTTTCAACAATTAATTCCGGATTTTCCGGTTCTTCATATGGAGAAGAAATCCCTGTAAAATCTTTAATGATTCCTTGTTTTGCTTTTTCGTAAAGTCCTTTTGGATCACGTTCTGCACATGTATCAATCGGACATTTTACAAATACTTCAATAAATTCTTTCTCCTCCAACAGATCACGCACAAGATTGCGATCCGCTTTGAATGGAGAGATAAAGGCGGTCAATACCGCTTGACCACTGTCAACAAAGAGTTTTGCCACTTCACCAATTCTGCGGATATTTTCTGTCCGATCCGCTTCAGAAAAACCCAGGTCTTTATTTAATCCATGGCGGATATTATCTCCATCCAATACATAATTTCTTACACTTTCCTGATACAGCTTTCTCGCTACGGCATTAGCCAAAGTTGATTTCCCTGACCCAGACAGACCTGTAAACCAAATAACAAAACTATTATGTCCATTTTGCTTTCTACGGTCCTCTTTTGTTAATGATTGTTCGTGCCAGACGATATTCGTACTTTTCCCCATTCCTATTTCCCCCTGTCTATTAATTACGCCTAATAGGCAGTCCGGTACTGACATCCAACTAGCTGCAGCACCGGTACTAACTAACATATGCTTAACCCGGTACTCTCCCGATTAAAAATTTCACTTTATGCTTTCACAGCGTGTCTTCTTAATCCTTCAATGAGAATTTCCACAACCTCTTTACGACTGAATGTACTTGGCGGAATTTCTCCATTTCGCAATAATTCCCTCACCTTTGTTCCAGAAAGAATGACATGGTTTTCTTTATCATGCGGGCAAGTTTTTGCTGATGCCATATTTTCGCACTTTGTGCAATAAAAACTGTGTTCAAAGAATAATAGCGTGATTCCTAGTTCGTCAGCAGTAAAGTTACTGAAAATCTTCTGCGCGTCATAAGTTCCGTAATAATTGCCTACACCAGCATGATCGCGTCCTACAATAAAATGAGTGCAGCCGTAATTCTTGCGGACCATCGCATGGAAAATAGCTTCCCTCGGACCTGCATAACGCATCGCAGCCGGAAATACCGCTAAAAATACCCGATCGAGCGGATAATAATTTTTCAACAGAACTTGATAACTTTCCATTCTCACATCTGCAGGAATATCATCTGATTTTGTTTCTCCAACAAGCGGATTCAAGAATAATCCATCCACTGTTTCTAAAGCTGTTTTTT
>CALGSR010000295.1 GCA_937902115.1 uncultured Bacillus sp.
GCGTAGATAAATGAGTACATTTATCTATGTTTTTAGTAGCAGTAGTGAATATGAATCAAAAAGATTTGCAGGATCGAATCATTGAGAATTATCAACGTGATGAAAAAATGATGATTCTCGTTTTTGCTCAGTGGTGTGTGAATCATCATTTAGATCCGGAGGAAATGTACCTTCGTGCCTACCCGGGGCAAAGCAAAAATCAGGCATTGATTGATGCCATTGAATTAACTGTTCCAAAAGAAGAAGCAGGTGAAGTATCTGATCAAACACTGCTCGGAGTGCTATCACTATTTGGGAATGATGACCTTGCTTTTATCGTTAGTGAGGAGATTAACAAGAGAATGATATAACACGGGGAACAAATCAGTTTAAAAAAGGCAACCAAAATTAATTCCTTTTGGCTGCTTTTTTTGATACCATTTTAGCTTTTGATTTAAATAATCTATTACTTATTATAACTCCTTCAGTTGTTTGATATCCGGTTTGGTTTCGAACCATTCCATATATGTTTCTGTGTATGTACCGTCCGCAAGTATATCTTTAATGGCTCTGCCCATTTCTGAACGCAATTCACTTTCCTTTGGGAAAAGGAAGCCATAGGCTTCATTTTTAAAGCTTTTGTCAGTAATTATTTTTAACTTTCTATTTGGATTATTTTTCACATATTCCTCTAGAACAATATTATCAGCAACAACTGCATCTGCCCGTCCATTTAGCATTTCTTGAATGGCAAGGTTATTATTTTCGAACATTAGAATATCGGGGTTGTTTTCCCCTAAGATCGATTCAATCTTTTTCAGCCCCGTTGTTCCATTTTGTACCGCCACTACTTTTCCTTTTAAATCTTCCCCGCTTTTTATTTCACTATCTTCCGGTACAAGAATCTTATTTTTAGCTAAAAAGTAAGGAACAGAAAAATCGTAGGTTTGTTTCCGCTCTGCAGTAATGGTTACAGCGGATACAGCAAAATCTGCCTTTCTATTTTCAATCTCGTTAAATAAAGATTCCCACCCTACATGGTCAATTTTCACTGCAAAACCGGCCTTCTCAGCTGCTGCTCGAACAAAATCAATATCAAACCCCTTTATTCCATCCCCTTGTAAATATTCAAAAGGAGCATAGGCCGCATGAGTAACGACTCGCAAGGTTTTCTTTCCCTCTCCATTGTCCAATTCTCCTGCTGTGGATTCACTCACACCACAAGCTGAAAGAATGAGGGTGAAACAGATAATGATAAATAAACTAAATTTTGAAATTATTTTCATGACTATTAGCCTCCAAACAACTTATTATTCGTTTGTTGCAGTCTAAATTTTCTATATATTCTTACTATATCAGTATTAATATTATTTTTCTATCATTATGAATAGTATTTTTTTGGAAAATCTAATTTATCACAAACATTTGAACAAATAATAATAAAGATGACTGGAAAAGCAATTATTATCTTTATTTAAATCTATTTGCTTATTAAGGAGTATCAAATCCTTGTGTTTTGGTAATCCTTTTTTTATTGCGCAAAAGTTATTTTTGAAAGGAGAATTATGATGATTCATTATATTGAACGGGGATCTGGAGAGCCGCTGCTATTGATTCATGGTTTAGGAAATACGATAGAACTGTGGAATGCGCAGCATATGCTGTCTGAACACTTTCGTTTAATCATTCCCGAATTAAGAGGGCACGGAAACTCAGAAATAACTAGTGATATATCAATCCGTTCTTTTGTTTCTGATATTTTTTCATTATTGGACTTTCTTAAGATAGAAAATGTTCATATTTGCGGTTTATCTTTAGGTGGCATCATCGCTCAGGAAATGTATGTAAGAAGACCAGCACAGGTAAAATCGCTCATCCTTTGTAATTCAGTATCCTACACACCTTATTTTCTTCGGAGTAGTGTCCTTTTCCTAGGGATCTCGAGTATTATTCGTAGAACGGATGAAGATAATTCGCGATTCTTTGCATCTAAATGTATCTATGATCAAAGAGATAAAAGCTTAATGAAAGAAGCAGAAAAGACTTTTGTAATTAAGAAAAGGACATACATAAGTTCATCTCGTTCCTCCTTATCGAAAAACTATCTTCCCTTCCTCCCATTTATAAAAATACCTGTACTAGTGATAGGCAGTCAGCAGGATCAAGTGACACCTGTACAATTTGCCCTTCAAACACATGCCTTTCTGCCAAATTCAGAACTTTTTATTTTGCAGGAATGCGGGCATCTTTCAAATATTGAAAAAAGGAAAGAATTCAATCAAAGAATACTAACCTTCCTTCAGACCGTCAGCATTGCATAGGCTAGACTTTCTGAAGGAAGAGTAAGAATTAGGATTTCATGCAATATTACTCACGAATGATTTCTTTCACACGACCAACAATTCCATTTTCCAGCATCACCTTAATTCCGTGATGATGTTCTGCTGAATTTGTTAATAATCTAGCTACGATCCCTTCTGTTAATTTTCCGCTGCGCTGATCCTGTTTTTGGACGACTCGCACCTTGATTCCTGGTTTAATGTTGCTTCTTTTCGTTCCCGGCATATTCGTACCTCCTTTGGATTTGATAGAGAGTGCTTTGTATTATTTTAGCATGGTTCCAAGAATATTCATCTTATTTGATAACGAGAGCTAAGCATAAAAACGGTTTTTCTTTATCTTTACAGGGGCAGCCGCAAGAATCATTTCCAACTTAAAGATTCTTGCTTGCTTTTTGGAAAAACAATAAGCGTTTATATACGTATCATTCATTGCTTTAATTAAAATCGTTCGTTTACTAAATTGATTATCCTTCCCTTGATAAATAATTTCAACAGGAGAAGACTCCTTTAAAGAGCGTTTAAGTATTGTTTTCAACTTATTTCACCTCTTTAATTATATTATACAAGAACATTTGTTTGTATACAATGTTTTTTAGGAACATACATTCAAATTGTTTCCGGCAAAAAATTAAATTGCTTTCAGGATATCTTTTCCATGAGTATGATCCTTCACATGAATTAAAATAAGAAGTGGAAGGAGCTGAGCTAAATGGAATCTACTGTTAAATGGAGAGGAAAAATGGCATTTGAAGGTGTGAGTGCATCCGGGCATGAAGTCAAAATGGATGCGTCAGAAGAAGTCGGAGGGGAAAATTCAGGAGCACGGCCCACTGAACTTCTTTTACACGCGGCAGCAGGATGTACGGGGATTGATATTATTTCTATCCTAACAAAAATGCGTTTAGAACCTGTTTCTTTCCGCATGGATGTAAAGGGGGAACGCGTAGAGGACCATCCGAAACGCTTTACAGATATTCATATTCATTATGTCCTTGAAGGTGATCTTCCTGAAGACAAGGTGATCCGTGCGATTCAGCTGTCAAAGGATAAATATTGTTCTGTATCACACTCTTTAAATGCTGAGATTACGGCAAGTTTTTCGATTAATGGCAGTGAGGAAAAAAGAGTGTAGTGAAATTTTCAAAGCTAAAAAAAGTTCTGTAGAGAATCATCTCCACAGAACTTTTTCCTGTAATATTTTTTATGATATAGATCATTTAATGAACGACTCTTGCTTGTATTTCTGATAATTCCACTTGAAAGTACACTTTATACACTTCAAAATCTTCTTCCGTATTGCTTGAATGAGTCACATAATCCCCTTTATAGGTTTTGCATTCCTCATCAAACAGAACACATTCCTGTCCTCTTTCAGCTGATTCTAACAAACTATGAATAAGATCAGGTTTTTTATACGTCTTTTCACGAAGTATTTCTTGGGTTTCTGCGTTAAACACTTGAAGTTTATACAATCGAACACCTCCAATGTTTTTATAAATTAAGCATAACTCATTTTGAAAGCGTTTTCTATCATAAATGTGTCTTTTTTGAAAACTTTCATATGGGGAACTCGACACAAATAGGGTGAAGAACTGTATAGTATATTACAGCACTTCACCCCTCTTTTGTTGTACAGCAGCAATAAATTTAAGAATTCTATTTGCAGCTCATTATGACTTTTGTGAATCAGACAATTCCGGTGATGTAACCTGATCATAAAAATTAACGAATTTATCACGGTCCTCGGTTTTACGGTAGGCCATCGCTACGCGCGGATGTTCGTTCAAAATAGCGGAAATCATGTAAGGAATGATATAGCCCCACTCCCATTTTTCGCGCATTTCAATCATATGTTTTTCAATCATACCGAGTACCGGTTTTACCTCATAGTTCGGGTTTTGGAGGTAACTGACAAGCAGTTCTGTATTACAGTTACCTGCTGCACGTCCCATTCCATATACTGAAGAATCTAAGAATGTAACACCATTTCTCGCTGCCGTTAATGTATTCGCAAATGCCAGCTGCAGGTTATTATGTGTATGTACACCAAGCATTTTATCCGGTACAAGCGCACGGAATTTTTTTACTTGATGCTCAATTTCTGCCGGATCCAAGCTTCCGAAAGAATCTACGATATACACAACATCTACAGGGCTTTTCCTCACTAATTCAAATGCTTCGTTAAGCTGATGTTCAGGAACATGAGACAAGGCCATAATGTTAAGCGTTGTTTCGTAGCCCAAATCATGAAACATTTGCACAAGCTCTAAACCTTTATCTACTTCACGAATATAACATGCCACACGGATCATATCTAAAACACTTTCTTCACGCGGCAAAATGTCAGCTGGATCGACACGGCCGATATCAACAAGAGCTGATAATTTTGTTGATTTTTTTTCAGGAATAATTTCTTTTAAAAATTTATCATCAAGAAATCTCCAAGGATTTGGTTCTGTTGCATTTAATAATTTTGCTGAATTCTTGTAGCCGATTTCCATATATTCAACGCCTGCTTCACTGAGGCTATTATATAAGTCTTGAACAAATTCGACACTAAAATCCCAATTATTTACTAAGCCTCCATCACGAATTGTACAATCTAATATTTTATTACGTTGCGCCATGTCTGTCATATCCCCCTGTTTCTTCTGGTTTTATTACGACCATAATTTTTCGGAAATACTTATCATCATTATTAAATTTCTTACTGTGTTTATATCACTTTAAAATTAAGGTGTCAAATCGTTTTTCTAAAATTCTATTAATTTATGACTAAACAAAAATGATCCTTCTTCTTATTAAACCAATATTTTAGAAAAAAGTAAAAAAATCCGCACAAATAATGAAAGAAAATATCTAATTGTGTCGTAAAAATGTTGCTTTTTCTTAAAAACTTTTTTTTCATTGGGTTTTTAAAGCTTTTTTAGAAAACCCACTTATTAGTATAGTTGACATAATAAAATTACTGACAAATAACAATAAGTGTGAAATATAGAAATAACTTCCTCATTTTTAAAATATTTGGATGGATTATTACAAAATGCATAGGATAAATGTCATATTTCTATACACCCTGTAACAATGTCATAAAACAATAAAGAAATGTAATTGATCTGTTCTGTCAATCAATTACATCATCATGATAGTGTTATATTAATAAAATTACAGGAGGCGTTTATGAGTTATAACAAAAATATAAAAATATTCATTGCAGCTTGTGTCGCTGCATTTTCATTTATAGGAACAGCAAATCATCCGGTGGATGCGATGACAAAATATCAGGTCGTTAAAGGGGATACGCTCTGGGCGCTGGAACAGCAATTTGGTTTAACGGTTCCTGCCATTAAGCTGGCCAACAACCGGCCAAACGATAGGATTTATACAGGAGAAATTCTACAAATTCCGGACAATCCCGAGGAATTAGCTGCACTGACAACAAGTCCTGAAATAAAGCAAACCGAGGAAGTTCCGGCGGCGCCGGCTGTGTCGATTTCAAATGAAGAAAGAGACGTATTAGAGCGAATTGTAGAAGCAGAAGCAAAAGGAGAATCTTTTGCAGGAAAGGTTGCGGTTGCTACGGTTATATTAAACCGTGTGGATTCACCTCAATTCCCAAACAGTATTACAGAAGTTGTTTATGAAGTAGTCGGCAAAGCCTATGCTTTTACACCGGTGCAAAATGGCGAGATTAATAATCCGGCATCAGAAGAATCCAAACAAGCAGTTGCAGAGGCCTTAACTCGTAGTGATCGTTTAAATGAAGCTATCTTTTTCTATAATCCAGAAATCGCTACAGACAACTGGATTCGTTCGCGTCAAATCGTTGAGACAATCGGAAACCATGTGTTCGCTATCTAATGAGAAAAGCCTGTAAGCAGGATCCTAAATTTTGGACATGCTTGCAGGCTTTTTCATTTTTGAATTAGAGATTATTTTTTAACACTTTAGTAAATATTACATTGATGCCCTCCGATTGATATCGATTTGTTCATCACGGATTCCAAAAAATAATTTCAATAACGGCGGTGTAACGAGTGTTGTCAAAATGACGACAATAATCATAGAAGTATAATATTGTGCAGGTAATAATCCACTCTCTAAGCCCATTGCAGCTAAGATTAAGGCAACCTCTCCTCTTGAAATCATTCCAGCACCGATGCCCATTGAGGATTTTGTATTAAACCCTGAAACTTTAGCACCAAGACCGGAGCCAATAAACTTAGATAAAATGGCAATCACCGAGAAAATAACAATAAACCCCGCTTGGTTCCCGATTCCCTCAAACGAAACAGCTAAACCGATGCTAACGAAGAAAAATGGAACAAACAATCCATTTGCGATTGGTTCTAATCGATGCTCAATTTCTTCTTTAAATTTTGTTTGCGCTATCGCAATTCCAGCAAAGAATGTACCAATGATTCCAGCCACCCCAAGCCATTCTGCAAAATAAGCAAAGGAAAAACAGATGATTAATCCGGCACTTAATGCCGTCTCAGTTACTTTGAATTTTGCAAACACGGCAATAAACCTAGGTACGAACCATTTAGATGCTAAAATAATAATAACAAAGAATAATATTTTCTTGCCAATAAGCAAAGCTAGATTTGTATCCGCTCCGGCAAAAAAGCTCATCGCAATAGCAATTAGGATGACAACGATAATATCATCTAACACTGCTGCTCCTAATAAAGCAGAGCCTTCCTTCGTATTTAACCAGCCAAGTTCTCTTAATGTTTGAACTGAGATACTTACTGAAGTTGCTGCCAATAATAAACCGATAAAAATTGATTCTGCAGTCGAGAAGTCATAAATTTGCGCTCCTATATAACTTAAAAGAATAGGTGCAATGATCCCACCAAGGGCAACAAGGATGGCTGCTCTCTTATTTTGATTTAAGTCTTTCAAATTTGTTTCTAAACCAGCTAAAAACATTAAAAGCAACACACCAATTTGGCTAAAAATGCTTATCATTTCTGTATCATGGACCCAGCCAAGCAATGCAGGTCCTAAAATGATCCCGACGATAATTTTGCCTAAAACAGACGGTTGCCCAAGTCGAATGCTTAATTGACCCGCCAGTTTTGTTGCAAGTAAAATAATGGCTATTTGTAGAATAAACATTTCATTCCGCCTCTCCGCCTTTATAATTTTCCGCATTTACAGAAAACATTGAAAAACAAAAAGAGCCTGCTTCCAATGGGCATAGATGCCCCTTGGTGACAGACTCCTCCAAAATTTTCGCTCATCTATTTAATTGTATAAAAGAACAATAACATAGATATTCAAACGAATAAAGTGTTTTGACTTCTCCTTTATCTACCATCAATCGAATTCAAGTCATTATAATGGCTTTTCGTTAGAATATTCGACGGATTCATTGAAGTTATCATCCGTGTATTTGATTCCGCTGTATTTTAAGACACTATTTTCAATCTTAAAGTCCGTAATTTGGATGTCACCTTCATAATTTGTAAGGGCGGATTTTTCCTTTGTTTCCAAATTGACTCTGTAGATGTTGCCGCCGACACTGACTGTACCATAGGCATATCCAACAAGCACCAATACATTTTCATCGTTTTCCCAGACAACCTTTTTCGGTTTTTGTTCATTTTCAGAAGCTAAAAGAACATTTTGGGTCCCATCCTCGAGATTGACAATATAAACATCGCTTAATTCTTCCCATTCAATTGATGATACATAGGCTGCTTTTTTTCCATCAGGTGATTCAAGTGGTTCGGAGGCACTTCTTGCTGCTAAAATCTCTGTAGTTCCATCCGGTTTTACCAATTGAACAGATTGTTCGTCAGCACTATATTTTACAGCGAATTCATGGTTTGCAGCAGGCTTTTTATTTTCCTCTGCTTCCTTTTCTTCTTTAGCAGATTCACCTGCTGTTTCATCGCTTTCTTCCATATCTGATGAGTTCACACCTTGCTCTGTTTGTGGATCTTCAGCTTTTTTATCATCTGAAGCATCTGAAGTATCTTCCCCGTTGCCACAGGCTCCAAGGACGAGAATTGCAGCCAACAATAGTAAAAATATGTACTTTTTCATAATATCCTCCAATCTTATGTTATGTCCAATCGATCTTATCATAATTTCTAGTAATTTAGAAATTATATTTTGGTCGAACTCTTTCCTTTGTCATCAGCTGATTATAATACACAATCCAAAGAGTGCAGACTTTATATCCATTATATAAATTTTTATATCAAAATACCTTATTGACAGCCCTAATTATTCATATAATTTTATTTTTAAATAATAAATAATGTTTGAACCTTTTATCGAGGAAAAATTGTAAAGACAGTCTTAAATATAAAATATATAATTGAAAAAACCCGGAAATGATTCCCGGGTTTTTCATTTTTCCACCTATATAAGCTATCTTTGCCCCTGCCAAGGATCTTTATTTTACCACAATTAGAGTTCTTAAAGAACCTGGAATGGCGGAATGATCATATCCCTTGCTCAGCAAAAAAAGCTATTCCTTTTAAACAGGAAATAGCCTTTTTGCTGAAGTACTAATTATTGAGCCACAGATGTATTAAAATGCTTTTCTAATCTGCCGGCAAT
Source organism: uncultured Bacillus sp. (assembly GCA_937902115.1). Classification (GTDB taxonomy): domain Bacteria; phylum Bacillota; class Bacilli; order Bacillales; family Cytobacillaceae; genus Bacillus_BD. The sequence goes on from CALGSR010000295.1 coordinate 8,901, forward strand.
CACACCATTATCCGCTTCCACTACTTCAAGATACTGCGGCTTATCGAACAATTGATTAATTTGTTCAGGATAGGTTTGTTCAATATCACAAAGTGAAATGGACTCATTAAATTTTGCCGGATGTGCAGTTGCTAATGTGACACACACTTCATCCGGTGCACTGGATGCTTCATATGCTGCCACACCGCAAGAAGTGTGCGGATCTAATAAGTAACCTGTTTCAGCATGGTACTTGCTGATTGTTTTCAGGCATTCCTCTCCCACTACGCCATATGCGGCAAAGTCTGCTTGAACACGGCGCAGCTGTTCTTCACTAACTGCAATTTGTCCTTCAGACTTGAATTGATCCATTAAAGCTGTTACTTCGCCTGCGTTTTCATCAAGCAGATAGTATAGATAGCGCTCGAAATTGCTAGCTACCTGGATATCCATTGAAGGGCTGTATGTACTGCGGAATTCTCCTGGCTTGTACACACCTTCTTTGATAAAACGCTCTAAAATATTATTTTCGTTCGTAGCAACAATTAATTTGCCAACTGGCAGCCCCATTCTCTTAGCTAAGTACCCGGCAAAAATATCTCCGAAGTTTCCTGTTGGCACGCTAAAGTTTAGGTTCTTGATCTCCTTTTCTTTGCTCACTTGGAAATAAGCATAGAAATAATAAACAGTCTGCGCTAAAATACGAGCAAAGTTAATCGAGTTAATTGCACGCAAATGATATTTACTTTTGAAGTTTAAATCAGCGAATATTTCTTTAATAATTCTTTGTCCGTCATCAAATGTGCCTTTTATCGCTAAATTCAAAACACTTTCGTCATTGACGGTTGTCATTTGCAATTCTTGAACTTTACTTACTCTTCCATGTGGATGCAAAATGCAGATGCGAATGCCTTCTTTTCCTCTAACGCCCTCAATCGCTGAAGCACCGGTATCCCCTGAAGTGGCACCAAGGATATTAATTGTTTCTCCTGTTTTCCTCGCAATATAAGAATATAAATTCCCTAAAAACTGTAATGCCACATCTTTAAAAGCAAAGGTTGGGCCATGGAATAATTCCAATACATACATATTGTCTTTTACTTTTTTAACAGGTGTTACTTTCTCGTCACGGAAGGTCGAATAGCTCTTATTAATTAATTCTTTAAGCTCACTCTCCGGAATTTCTCCATCAACATAATAGGAAATAATTTCATAAGCTAATTCTTGATAGGTCAACTGGGACATTTCCTGTAGCTTTTCTGCAGGAATTTGCGGGATTTTTTCCGGGATCAATAGTCCCCCGTCATTCGCCAATCCCATCAAGACGGTATCGATAAAACCAATTGCTTCTACATTCCCGCGTGTACTAATGTATTTCATATTATCCTCCAAATAAAAAATAAAATATATTACTATCCTTACTTATAATCAGCTATAAGTCAACATTTGAATTGAAATATTCGCTATTTAAAAATAAGTTTTTCAATTTCCTGGGCTTGCTTATGTACCTATTTTCATTATCCGCTATTTCATATGAAATCACACATATGCACCTGAATCCGCTGTGCTGAAAACATAATGAAGAGGAGACTTGCCAGTTCATGAACAAATCTCCCCTCTATTATAGCGATTATTTTTAATGATACCAATTATATTTTTCAAGAGAATGTTTTTTCATTCTTTTCAACTGGATATAACTGCCGGCTGTTTAACCTTCTGCTGGTAATGCTTGTCAAGGAAACTTCCAAAAAGGGAAGCTAATGTTTGCTGAAAAAGCATACTAATGACAACTGGTACCACAACAGCAGGAGGGAAATAAGAAATAGCGATAACGGCTCCGGCACTGATGTTTCTCATTCCACCAAGAAAAGTAAAAGAAACATTCAGCTGCTGATCAAACTTCAATGCTTTTCCTAGTAAAAAGGCAAATAGATATCCTGAAAAAGCGATAAATAGAACAACAAGGATAATTTGAACCAGCTTCCAGTGAATCTCTACTAAATAAGGAGCTACTGCCGCTCCATTTAATGCAACAACGAGCCCAAGAAA
>CALGSR010000296.1 GCA_937902115.1 uncultured Bacillus sp.
GCCTGGAGGAGCTTGAAAGGGAGCATGGTGAAAATGTCATAGGTATTGTCGGAGATGTACGCTCACTGGATGATCAGAAGCGGGCAGCGCAAAAATGTGTAGATGTGTTTGGAAAAATTGACACACTTATTCCAAATGCTGGTATATGGGATTACAATATGCCGTTAGTCGATCTTCAAGACGACAAAATAGACAGCGCTTTTGACGAGATGTTTCATATTAATGTGAAAGGTTACTTACTTGCCCTGAAGGCTTGTCTGCCGCATTTAGTGCAAAGCCGCGGAAATGTCATTTTCACGATTTCAAATTCCGGCTTTTATACAAATGGCGGTGGACCGCTTTACACAGCGACCAAACATGCCGTTGTTGGTCTGGTCCGTGAGATGGCGTTTGAATTGGCACCGTATGTTCGAGTAAATGGTGTTGGCCCAGGCGGAATTAATTCTGACTTGAGAGGTCCTGCCTCCCTGCAAATGGCGGATCAATCGATATCCAACATTCCATTGCAAGAGATGGTAGAACAAATTATTCCGATTGGGCGTATGCCGGAGCCGAATGAATATACGGGTGCATATGTGTTCTTTGCTACAAGAGGCGATAATGTGCCGGCCACTGGTGCACTGCTAAATTATGATGGCGGCTTCGGTGTCCGTGGATTATTTGATGCAATAGGCGGTAAAGACTTGCCAGAGAAATTAAACTTAGAATACAGACAAGTTGAAAATAGATAGAAAGCCAGATTCGAATTTGTAAAAGTATTTGAAAATACAAATCGATGATTATTGGAATCTATTCGCCTGTATAATTTTTACGACTGATTTTGCCGTCTTCCATTTAAATAAATTTGTTTCTATTAATTTTTGAAAATTCGAAAGTATCTGCTAAAATGAAGTAATAAGGGGTTTGTTCCATTTAACAAAGGGGGGAGACCCCTGATGGAACAGCCCTGTTTCTTTTTCATACTCCCTCATTTAACTATTCTTAAATCGAATTAATCAATCAAATGCGCCTTGGCGTATTTGCGCCCGATACTCGCGAGTTCGCTCGAAAAATTTCCTTTGAAAAATCGAGGCATCCGCCGGAGGCTTAACTTCATTCAGCCGGGGTTTGAACCCCACTGAATCGGAAAAATACTTTGCATTCATCCCCCACTTGTAGAAGTGGAGGACTTCTGCTGAATGAAGTTAAACATATCAAAAACGAATTTTAAGGCGGTGGACTTTCATGCAGAGTCAGAATGTTAAGATAGAAAGTTATGAAAAACTTGTACAGTTCTCCCAGGAACATGAGAATCGTATGAAGGGAAAGCAAAGAGTGATTACAAATCCTACAAATGCATTGGGAATCTTACGTCAGGACCTTATTCATTCCATGGGTATTGAACGTACGAAGGCGTTTCTCTTAAGATATGGATGGAATTGCGGTGTCAGTGACGGAGAGAAGGTGAATGAAGAGGCAGGCCTCTCCCAAGAAGAAATGATATTTGCAGGGCCCAAAATGTATATGGGGAATGGACATGGCTATGCCCTTCCATTGGTCACTAAATTTAGCTATAACGATGGAAAATTGAATTTTGAGGGGATTTCCAAGAATACCTTCGAGGCTGAACAACATGTGAAATTATTTGGATTAAGCGATGTTCCGATCTGTTATACCTTGGTTGGATATGCCAGCGGGTACTTATCAGAGGTGCTGGGAAAGCAAGTCATCGCGAAGGAAATAGAATGTGAAGGAAAGGGGGATGACTTTTGCCGCTGGGTTTGTAAAACAGTGGATGAATGGGAGGAGGAACCCACCCAGGATATTGGTTATTATGAGTCAATAAATATAGCAGATGAGCTTACTAAAATGTATGATGGATTAAAATCAGAAAAAGATAATCTGCAAACGGCCATTAATATGCAAAATCTATTAATGGATAATTTTCTTAATGGGAATGGGATCAAATCCTTTGCCGATGCCATCTATCAGGTAACAAACATTCCTGTTTTGATTGAAGATGATGAACTAAATCCAATCGCGATTGCCGGTATCGAGTCACAATTAGCTCATTCCTATAGCCGTCAATTAATAGAGGACTATAGTCAAAAGAAAGATCAGGCATTTGCTAAACTCACTGAACTAAGAGAAAAAAAACAGACGATAGAAGTGGTCCAATCGAATCAACAGAGGAGATTAATCGCTCCAATCTATGTTGGTACATCTCTTAAAGGCTATTGCTCTTTCATCTATCCATCCTTTAAAAAGGTAGATGAATTAATCTTGAAACAATTAGCGGTTACTTGTTCATTATATTTATTTAATGAAAAAAATATTTTTGAAACGGAATTACGTTTTAAAGGGGGAGTGCTGGAAGATATTCTGAACAAACGGTTATCCGCAACAGATATTACTAGAAAAGTGAATCATATTGGGATTGAATTAAGAAGCGATTACCATATCTTTGTTTTAGAGAAGCTAGCAAAAGATCCTTCTGAAGAAGAACCATTAGAAATCGATGATGACGGCTTTATGCCTGCTATTTCCAAATATTTTAAGGATCGAAATGTGAATCTGCTGCTAACTCAACAGTCACAGCGGATTGTGGCCCTTTTCCCGATTGATTACTTAGTGCAAAACTTTATGAAAGTTGATGAATTTGTTGAAAAGTTTATTAACTATCTTAAAGGCAAATATCCTGGATATCAATTTAAAATGGGAGTGAGTTCAAAATCGAACGCGATTGAGGAAGCACCCAATTTATTCAATGAGGCACTGGCAGCTTCAAACATGGCAAACCAGCAAAAAGAAATGATCCTTTTTGATAAATTAGGAGTGGTTGGGATCTTATTTCAAACAGGAAAGCTCGAACAAATAAGGGGCTTTTGCCATAGGACACTAGGGAAGTTATTTGAATATGATCGAAAAAAGCAAACAGAACTGACAAAAACATTATTTTATTATATTAAGCATGGCAATTTATTTCTTGCTGCTAGTGAAATGAACATGTCTATTGGCGGGATGAAATTGATATTAGTTAAGCTTTGGTGAAAAATAGGAAAACATGATAAAACACCACTCTAAGTAGAATTGTTTCATTCAATTTTACTTAGAGTGGTGTTTTGTAGTATGCAGGGACAGATCCGAACTGAATCCAAAAAGTTGGACATATATTTTATGCAGTGAAAGGGGCTTGTTCTCTGTAGAATACAGAGGTCAATCCCCTTTCATTTATCTTAAATGCATATTAATAAATCTAGGTATCATTGCCGTTACATCTATCTTTCATTTATGTTCTTGTGGAGTCGTCATGCCTGTTCAATCATATCCATACTTTTCATTAACTGAAGCATTAATGCTCCCGAATTGACCACCAGATTTCCAGCATTATTCGCTGGATCATTTTCTTTCAAAATATTGATTTCCTTATTGATATGCTCCATTTTTCGATCAAGTTCGGCTACGGTCGTTGCAGCTTCTTTTAATTGTCTGGTTAAGTACTCGGGTACATGTCGATTATATTTATAATAAATTTTATGTTCTAAACTCGCCCAAAAGTCTATCGCGATGGTGCGAATCTGCATTTCTACATAGACCTTTATCGTACGGTCTGACATAAAAACCGGAATCTTCATAACAATATGGAGGCTTCGATAGCCATTGGGTTTTGGCTGTTGAATATAATCCTTCACTTCTACAACTTCGATATCTGACTGTGCTTGAATCATCTCACTAATCCGGTAAATATCTGATGTAAATGAACAGGTAATCCGAATTTCTGCAATATCCCTGATAGTTTCTTGAATCGCTTCTAAGGATAAGGGCAAATTTTTCTTTTGTACTTTTTTAAAAATACTTTCTGCAGACTTCACACGAGTGTTGACATGCTCAATCGGATAATGTTCACGCGAAGTGCTTCTAAATAAAACTTTAAACCTTACTTGCTTAGTCCATATTTCTTAGGGATTCTACAAGAAAAAAGGTCCGCTCCCTGCAGGATATTTGCGTGGATGGCGGGCCTTGAGCGTGAAAGATAGGGTCTGGAAAAAATCGGGGGGACAGGCCCTTGTTTCCTATTTACATTTCCCTGGACAATTACCTTTGTTGTGTTTTCTATCTTCATAGGAACTAGAATATACCTCAAACCTTCCATTGCGACATTTATAATGGTGATGTTCTCGATGATCCTCTAACTCTAAACCTCCAAACACTCCTGCGTGGTCGGAAGGCCATAAACCCGTTCTTGTTCTGTCACGCTGTTCTTCTCCTATGACTTCTGCTTCTTTTGGTTCCCAGCCATTTTTAAACAAGATATAGTCTATTCTTGAAACTAAGCTAGAAGCTGCATTTAAAAGGTCAGGACCCTGACAACAGGTAAGTCCAAGCCCTTCACCCACCT
>CALGSR010000297.1 GCA_937902115.1 uncultured Bacillus sp.
CATCTCGTAAGAATATTCAATTGACATTAATAACTTATCTCCTTTTCAAAACACCAGTGGTTTCCCCTCTAGTTGTAACTAAATTGCATGATCTCCGCATCTTAATGTTTAATTTTTAGGATGCCTCGATTTTTCAAAGGAAATTTTTCGAGCGAACTCGCGAGTATCGGGCGCAAATACGCCAAGGCGCATTTGATATAGGTAAAAGTATGGGGTGGGACAAGGGACCCGTCCCCTTGTCCCTATTTGCATTAAAAATTGGAAGTTGAGCATAGTAATGGAAGACTCTATTACCTTGGAGTGTGTGATATGGATCGTTCATGGAAGAATCGATTATTATTCAATATTAAAAAAAGGCAGGAGACATTGCAGTTTGAGGAAACCACCCTTCCCTCAAACAAACGGGAACTTGGTGACAATTTACAGGAAAATCTCCAACATATTAAAGACACATTGGGCAACAGCAGTGATTTAGCTGTTCGGGAATTTAAAATTGGGAACTCTGATGTTTATCGTGCGGCGATTATTTATATGGATGGGTTAACCGATATGAATATCATTGGTCATTTTATTATCGAAAGACTAATGAATAATATCAACCATTCAGATCCTGTTCATCACCTGTCAGGGATGCAATTATTTATCGATATTAAAGAGAATATGTTATCCATTGGGACAATTGAGGATATAGCGGATATGGATAAACTGCTGCATTCTCTTTTATCAGGTCAAACCATTCTTCTCATTGATGGCAGCAACCAAGCCATAGGCTGTTCTGCAAAAGGCGGCGAGTTACGGGCCATTACAGAACCAACGATTGAACCTGCTGTTCGCGGACCGAAAGAAAGCTTCGTTGAGGCCCTTGTCACGAATACATCCTTGGTTCGGCAGCGAATTAAAAGCCCTAATTTATGGGTTGAAACGATGACTATAGGCAAAATCACGCAAACAGATGTATCCATGTTATATTTGAAAGGGATTGTCAATGAAAAGCTCCTGGCCGAAGTCAAAGAGCGGCTTTGTAAAATTGAAGCTGATGAGATCGTCGGTGCAAATACTGTTGAAGAATGGATTAATGATCATAGATGGACATTATGGCCAACCATGTTATCTACAGAACGTCCGGATGTCGTGGCAGGAGAGATCATGGAGGGACGTGTTGTGATTCTAGTTGATGGCACACCGGATGCTTTAGTGCTGCCGGCAGCATGGATTCAATTTTTTCAAACGGCAGAAGACTATTACTTGCGTTGGAATATCGCCAGTTTTTTACGCTGTTTAAGGATCTTTTCATTTATAATCACACTTCTGGGGCCGGCTCTTTATATTGCCTTTATTGCCTTTCACCCTGAATTGATTCCGACCCCTTTACTTATTAATTTGACAGCACAACGGCAAGGGATTCCCTTTCCAGTCTTTATTGAGGCATTATTAATGGAATTTACATTTGAAGTGTTACGGGAAGCAGGGGTACGAATGCCGCGGCCGGTTGGGCAGGCGGTTTCCATCGTTGGTGCCCTTGTGTTGGGAGACGCGGCGGTTTCGGCAGGGATTGTTTCAAGTGCCATGGTCATTGTCGTGGCAGGCACGGCAATCGCCAGTTTTACAATTCCTCATTTTGCGATGATGGATGCTGTCCGATTATATCGATTTCTAATGATGACATTCGCCGCTTCCTTTGGGCTTTATGGCATTGGGCTTGGAGTTTTTGTTTTAGTTGCGCACACATGCAGCATCCGCTCGTTTGGAATCCCGTATTTGACTCCATTTGCCCCACTCATTTTTGCTGATTTGAAGGACACTTTAGTGCGGGTGCCGAAGCCGTTTTTATCCACACGTCCTCGCTTAATAAGTCAAAAGAACCGTAGGAAGACAGGGTCTGCGAAAAATCTTGTTCCCTCTCCAAGAGGGAACAAGAGTAACGGATGAAAGAGGGATTCTCATGAAACAACAACCACTCTTTTTAATAGTGACGCTATTATCTCTTCTATTCCTGTCAGGCTGCTGGGATCGGAAAGAATTACAAGATATTGATATCGTCAGTGCGATGGGGATTGATGCAGGGGAAGATGATGTGGAAAATAGATATCTTGTTACCGTTCAAGTGATTAATGAAGGATTAGTTGCCGGCGGTGTACAAAATAAGGGCGGGGGAAATACTGCTCCTGTTTCCATCTTTTCGGCCCAAGGAAGTACAGTTGCTGAGGCGCTCCGGAAAATTGCACCGAAACTGCCCCAGGAACTGTTTTTTCCTCATATTCAATTAATGGTTTTGGGGCAGGGGTTAGCGGAGAAACAAGCAATACAAGATTTATTTGATTGGATCGAACGTGACTCCCAATTTCGCACCCTTTTCCCGATTTTAATTGTAAGGGACTATAAAGCAAGGGATGTTCTAAAGATTTTGACATCTTTAGAGCCCATACCTGCTGCTAAAATTGTTGGCGGACTGGAATCTACACACAAAATTTGGGGGGAGTTTGCCAGCACCCGTGCCGATAAAGTAATTGAACAATTAAGCGGTGAAACGGCCTATTTAGCAGGGATTGAAATTATCGGTGATCCGGAAAAGGGGAATAAAATGGCCAATGTGCAGCGAATAGCACCGGATACCGAGTTGGAAATAAAAGGGCTTGCACTTTTTAAAAAGGGAAAACTGAAAAAATGGTTAGATGGAGACAAGGCACGCGGTGTGTCATGGATTAATAATGAGTTGGAGAAAACCGTTTTGAATCTTGATTGTAAAACGAAAAAAAAGGGAATTGCCGTTGAGGTCTTGCGCGCAAATTCTGACATTACAGCAAAAATAAAGAAGGGAAAGCCTGTGATTCAAATTCAAGTTCGGGCAGAGGGGCATATTTCTGATACGCTTTGCCCGCTGGCTCTTGATGAAATGGGAACGATTGAAAAGCTTCAAAAACAAATGAATCAGGAAATCAAAGAAGAAGTCCTATTGGCTGTTGAAGCTGCAAAAGGGGAGAAAACCGATATATTTCGTTTTGGTGAAGCCATTAATCGCAAAGACCCCAAATTATGGAAGGGGATTAGGGATAAGTGGAATGATGAAATCTTTCCGGAGACAGACGTCAACGTTCATGTAAGAGGATTTATTAGACGAACAGGTTTACGGACGAGACCTTATATGCAATGAGAATAAACACGTCAAGAAAAGAAGGGAGGGACGACAAAAGCATGGAGAAAGCCAAAATTAGTGTGATCCAATTATTTTCCCTGATGTTTATGTATGAGATAGGGACAACATTGGTTATCAATTATGGGGCAGAGGCCCGTAAAGACGTTTGGCTGGCCATTCTTTTAGGAATGGCTGGGGGAGTCGTTTTATTTTTTGTCAGCATCTATTTATTTCGCCAATATCCTACACTCCCGCTTACCGGATATGTAAGAAAGGTATTTGGCAAATACTTAGGCTGGATCATAGGTTTGATTTACACTGTATTTTTACTGTACAGTGCTTCCAATAATATTCGCATTTCCGCTGAATTGCTATTATCATCGACATTACCGGAGACTCCATTATTAGCGATCATAATCTTAATGGTTTTGGCGATTTGTTATGTTCTTTATTTAGGGGTGGAAGTATTGGCGCGGACAGCGGAGGTATTTATTGTTATCCTGGTATTCCTTGGATTGATGGGAAATGTTTTTATATTTTTATCCGGAGATATAGACCTCCATAATTTGCAGCCGTTTTTAGAAAATGGCTGGAAACCGATCTTGGAAACTACAGTTTCCTACACAATTATACAACCGTTTGCACAAATGTTTGCCTTTTCCATTTTGCTCCCTTACCTAAACCGCCCTGAATTAGCGAAAAAGACGGGGCTGTCTGCCATCATTGCCAGCGGGCTTATCTTAAGTTATACAATCAGCTTAGATATTGCCGTACTGGGTGTTGATGAAGTGGTGCGCTCTCCTTTTCCGTTGCTGTCAACAATTGGGAAGGTCAACATTATGGAATTTATTCAAAGGCTTGATGCGATTGTCGTTTATACTTTGTTGATTACCGTCATTTTCAAAGCCTCTGTCTTTTTTTATGGGGCCTTAATTGGTATGGTGGATTTGTTTAAGTTGAAAAATCACCGGTCCATGGTTTTACCTACAGGGATTATTATTATATTCCTATCCATGATATGGGCTTCAGATTTTACAGAAGTTCCACAGGAAAGTATGATGGTCATTAAATACGTATTAAGTGTTCTTCTCGTATTTCTTCCCATACTTATGATGATTATTACGATGATTCGTAATGGTGTGAAGAAGAAAGCTACCTAGAATTATTTTGCTTGTTGGCTTTATTTTTTCTCATGAATATAATTTGCTGAGCAATTGTCAGTAAAAAGAGAGCCAGTAACATAATCAGTTCACCAGATTCCATCACCCAAAATGGGTTTAATAAATGAGAGATAGCTTCAGAAAATGTAAGCCCTAATAACATATCCAGTGAAAAAGTTTGTACAATCGTTAATAGAAAAATAAAGATAAATACCCCGATCACTTTCATTTCTATCCCCTCGTAATTATGACGTACCTTTAGTATTTGTTAAAAGAAATCCTTTTAGTACAAGACACGATCCTTGTCCTGTATGGGGGGGGCAGGAGTGGGATTAGGGAGCAAATCAAAGAAAATTATGATAAGTGTGATTTTTAATTATTAGAATGGAAAAGATAAAAAGTAGTGGAAATTATGTTATATTATGATAATATTAACTGCAATAAAATTAATAATTCCTATATAAATACTTGGAGGTAGCAAATGAAAAAAATAATATCAGTTTTTTCCTTATTGCTTGCTTTTACGGTTTTACTTTCTGCTTGCGGAACAAATGATGAAGGGGAAGCCGATAATAAATCCGCAGAAAACGATTTCTATACTCAAGTAAAAGAAGCTGGCGTTTTAAAAGTTGGTACAGAAGGAACGTACGCCCCTTATACTTTCCACGACGAGTCTGGTAAGCTCACTGGGTTTGATGTAGAAATTGCCGAAGAAGTGGCAAAACGTTTAGGTGTTAAAGCCGAATTTATGGAAACACAGTGGGATGGCATGTTTGCTGGACTTGATGCAAAACGTTTTGATATGGTTGCCAACCAGGTTGCAATTGATGAGGATCGTCAAAAGAAATACGATTTCTCTGACCCATACATCGAATCAGGGCGAGTTTTGATTGTCCATAAAGATAACAATGATATTAAAACATTTGAAGATTTAAAGGGAAAGAAATCAGCTGAAACGATGGGAAGTGATCATTATAAAATTGCTACATCTCATGGTTCTGAAGTAGTTGGTGTTGAAGGATTTGTACAAGCTGCTGAATTAATTGGTGCAAAGCGTGTCGAAGCTGCAGTTAATGATAGCTTGTCATTCCTTGAATACACAAAACTACATCCTGATGCTTCTCTTAAAGTGGTTGCGGAGGCAGAAAATCCAGCAGTAATGGGATTGCAGTTTAGAAAAGATAGCGGCAAGCTAGTGGAAGAAGTGAATAAAGCATTACAAGAAATGCAAGAAGACGGTACTTTCTTAAAAATCTCTGAGAAATGGTTTGGTGAAGATGTTTCTCCTAAATAATATATTCCCAGATCAAGAACGTTTGGAAGATTTAATTTCTACAGCTAACGCCTCCCTCTTACCGATGTTAGAGGGAGCGATTGCTTATACGATTCCACTCAGTATTATCACATTTGTACTTGGTCTTATCCTTGCCGTTTTAACTGCCCTAGCACGACTATCTTCGATTAAAATTTTAAATGCTCTTGCGCGGGTTTATGTGTCAATTGTCCGTGGTACGCCACTGCTTGTGCAATTATTTATTATCTTTTATGGATTACCGAATTTGGGATTGACGATTGATCCCTTTCCCTCGGCCATTATTGGCTTTTCCTTGAATGTAGGTGCCTATGCATCTGAAACGATCCGGGCTGCGATTCTATCGATTCCGAAGGGGCAATGGGAAGCGGGGTATTCCGTCGGCATGAACTATACTCAAGCGTTAGTGCGGATTATTTTACCTCAGGCAGCCAGAGTATCGATTCCGCCGTTATCTAACTCTTTTATTGGCCTTGTAAAAGATACATCATTGGCATCACTTGTTCTTGTAACTGAACTTTTCCGTAAAGCTCAAGAAGCCGCAGCATTGACCTATGAATTTTTACTTCTTTATACAGAGGCCGCTTTAATTTATTGGGTTATCTGTACCATTTTATCGGTGATTCAAGGTCGACTTGAGGCGAGACTTGATCGATACGTCAAACATTAAGACAAGGCGGTTGTAATGAAAAGGAGTTATTTTTTCAATGATTAACATACATAATCTTCACAAGTCATTTGGCGATGTAGAAGTACTTAAAGGCATCGACTTACAAATCGAAAAGGGAAAAGTCATTGTCGTGATTGGTCCTTCAGGGTCAGGTAAAACAACCTTTTTACGCTGCTTAAATCTACTTGAAATTCCTACTAAGGGCAGTATTGAAATTGATGGCAAAGTGATGGACTTTAGTCAGAAAAAGTTAAATAAAAAATCGATTGTTTCCTTCCGCCATTTAACAGGAATGGTTTTTCAAAACTATAACTTGTTTCCGCATAAAACAGCGCTGGAAAATGTAATGGAAGGACCAGTTATTGTGCAAAAGGTTTCAAAGCAGGAAGCGAAGGAAAAAGCAGTTAAACTGCTAAATAAGGTTGGTCTAGAGGATAAAGTCGATTTTTATCCCCATCAATTATCCGGCGGACAGCAGCAGCGTGTTGGGATTGCACGAGCGATGGGAATTGAACCAAAAGTGATGCTTTTTGATGAACCCACTTCAGCACTAGATCCAGAGTTGGTAGGAGAGGTACTGCTTGTTATGAAAGGGTTAGCTCAAGAGGGCATGACGATGGTTGTGGTTACACATGAAATGAGGTTTGCCAGAGAAGTTGCTGATGAAGTTATATTTTTTGACCAAGGGATCATTGTAGAACGAGGAGCACCTGAAGAAATTTTCACTAATCCGAAAGAAGAACGGACAAAACGCTTTTTGGAGAGAATACAATAAAGAACGGTTCTATAAGATTCATCATTTAGATTGTAAGGAAGAGGTATCTAACTTTTCTTACAATCTTTTTATTATTTCAGGAATCTAGACCATAAGAGCATATAAAAAGATGTGTTTATGATAGGAACGTTTTACAGTTTATATACCAGGTTGACATTTGTGTTTGATAATAAGTTATTAAGCATGATATAAGTATAAAAGAAGTGGAACAATTGGCTTTATATTTTTTGACCGAGAGTTTGAAGTTGTGTCCATAGTGAGAGGATTTGATTTGAATATGATAGATAATTTTTGGCGTGATTTGCCACGGCCATTTTTTATATTAGCCCCAATGGAAGATGTGACGGATTTTGTTTTTCGTCATGTAGTAAGTGAAGCTGGGCGGCCGGATGTATTTTTCACAGAGTTTACCAACTCGGATAGCTATTGTCATCCAGAGGGCGTGAAAAGTGTACGTGGTCGTTTGACTTTTACAGAAGATGAACAGCCCATCGTGGCGCATATTTGGGGGGATAATCCCGAATATTTCCGGCAAATGAGTATCGGCTTGGCAGAGCAAGGATTTAAAGGCATCGATCTTAATATGGGCTGCCCTGTACCG
>CALGSR010000298.1 GCA_937902115.1 uncultured Bacillus sp.
GAGGCATATAAATCAATTAATTGATGACGAGTAAAATCTTCAATTTTTCCGACACCAAACTCTTCGGCTTCTTCATCTTCAAAGTCAATTTTCTTTAATCTTCCAACAGGCCCTTGCTTTTTGAAAAAGATATTGACCATCGCAAATAACTCGTGAAATTGCTTTGATTGCGGCACAAACACTAGGAATGTAAATACGGTCAGCATATGGATCCACCAAAATATGTAAAACAATACCGTTCCTGCTGTTGTACCCATGCCTGAAAACAACAATGCAATGGTGCCGGAGAATGGTGCATATGCGAGATTTGGTTCATGATTTAACATAATCGCTTCGAATCCTAATGTAACAAGAATCGATAAGGTTAAAGTACTTAAGGCGAAATAGACAAAGGCCGCTTTCCCGTCACGCTTCCATTGCAATCGCTTCAGCTTTTCACCATAACGGCGATAAAATCCATAGATGACGGCCAGCAGCATGAGGAATGTTGCCCATTCCTGCAGAAGACTGAAATATTTATGCGCCTCGCCAAAAGGGAATTCATACCCTTTAATAAAGCCTTTAATGATAAGTTCAATAAGTCCGATTTGAATGATAAAAAAAGTATAAAATAATACGAGATGCATCAAACCGCTTTTCTTATCTTTGAATAACTTTTTATGGCCTAAGGCATTGCTTAATACGGTGGTAATTCGTTCTTTTTACCAAGCTTTATAAATAAGACTCTTGTGTATACAAGATTGATAAACATATAGACTGCATATCCAGTTACAGCAAGGAACACAAGTAAATTCAACAGTTGAAACATGTTGTTCATCCTCCATTGTTCGTTCATATTTAATGGAATTAATAAAATTCTCTGACATTAGAATTCAAAATAAGCGTGATCATCAATAGATTAGATATACAGCAGCGAAGATATATTATAATGAAGAAACTGGTCCCCTCCTTTTTATGAAGGGGACTTTTTAAAGTAGACTTCCTATCTAACTATTTATTAAACTGAAACGAGGGCCTTTTTAAATTCTTCCGTTAAAAGCGGCACGACTTCAAAAAGATCTCCGACAATACCGTAATCCGCTACTTGGAAAATGGGTGCTTCAGGGTCCTTGTTGATCGCTACAATTACTTTGGAATTGGACATTCCCGCTAAATGCTGAATCGCACCAGAAATCCCGCAAGCAATATATAAATCAGGTGTAACCACTTTTCCTGTTTGTCCAATTTGTAATGAATAATCACAGTATTCTGCATCACATGCTCCGCGGGATGCTCCAACCGCTCCGCCTAAAACTTCAGCTAATTCCTGAAGCGGCTTGAATCCGTCTTCGCTCTTTACGCCACGGCCGCCAGATACAATCACTTTTGCCTCACTTAAGTCGACGCCGCCTGTAGTTTTGCGAACAATCTCTTTTACAACCGTTCTAATATCTTTAATAACCGGCTGGAATGAAATAACCTCTGCTTGGGCAGGGTTTTTCTCAACATCAAAGTTATTTGGACGAAGGGTTGCAAATACTTTTCCTTCATTAAATACTTTCTTTTGGAAAGCTTTCCCTGCATAAATCGGGCGAGTGAAGACTACTTTGCCACCCTCTACATCTACACCTGTACAATCAGATACGAGGCCGAGTCCTAATCTTGCAGCCGCTCTTGGGGCAACATCTTTTCCAATCGCTGTATGTCCCATCAAAATGACATCTGCTCCAGCTTCTTCGATCAATTGACATAAAGCTTGCGTATAGGCATCCGTTGTATACGTAGACAATACCTCATCTTCTAAAAGATAAACTTTATTTGCTCCGTATTCACTGACTTCCTGTACATACTGAGAAGCTCCTGCTCCGAAAAGGGATACAATCACTTCTCCGCCTTCAGATAACTTTTGCGCTACCGTTATCGCTTCGAAAGAAATATTACGCAGCTTTCCATCTTTTGTTTCTGCAAAAACAAGTACTTTTTTACTCATCGTCGTTTCCTCCTTCATCCATTTGTTAGATAACTTTTGCTTCACTGCGAAGCAACTGGAATAGTTCCTGAACCTGCTGATTGATTTCTCCCTCTAAAACTTTTCCTGCCTGCTTTTTGGGCGGCAAATATTGGTCTTGAACGGAAGTGCGGACGGTGACATCGATACCAGATAACTCTAAGTCCTCTACGGATAAACGCTCAAGCGGTTTTTTCTTCGCTTTCATAATCCCTGGCAAAGAAGGATAACGCGGCTCATTTAATCCTTGTTGAGTCGTCGCTAGGAATGGAAGGCTGACTTCAACGATTTCCACATCCCCTTCAACATCTCGTTCAACTGTCGCTTTGTTTCCTTCAATTGTCAGACCAGTTATCGTCGATACGTGAGGGATTCCCACTTCTTCAGCCACGCGGATGGCTACTTGACCTGCTCCTGAATCCACTGCCATGTTGCCGCCCAAAATTAAATCATATCGTCCATCTTTAATCACTGCTGCAATATATTTACTTAACGTATACTCGTCTGCTTCTTCTTCTAATTCTAAAATAATCGCTTTATCTGCTCCCATTGCTAAAGCTGTGCGCAAGACATTTTCCGAACGATCTCGTCCTACTGTTAAAACGGTAACCTCAGCACCGGACTCTTCCTTAATTTTGATCGCCTCTTCTACTGCATACTCATCATAAGGATTAAGGATAAACTCTACACCATCTTCGTTAATCTCTCCATTATGAATGGCAATTCTTTCTTCCGTATCAAAAGTCTGTTTCACCAGAACTAAAATATTCATTGCTATTTTCCTCCTATTCTTTCATTATTTCCAGCGGGCCTTAAGCCTCCATCAGCAGGGACCCCCCACTGATGGAAATTTCACTTAATCAAATTAGGCATATTGATTTTTTAATTGTGCTGCAATAATATTCTTTTGGATTTCAGACGTTCCTTCGTAAATTTTCGTGATACGCGCATCGCGATAAAATCTTTCAACTGGGAATTCTGCGATATAGCCAATTCCACCATGGATTTGAACCGCTCTATCCGCTACACGGTTATAAACCTCTGAACCTAGTAATTTCACCATTGCTGCTTCCTTAATAACCTTCATACCTTGGTCTACCATCCATGCTACACGATATGTCATACTTCTTAACGCTTCGATTTCAAGCGCCATTTCGGCTAAATAATGCTGAATGATTTGTTGTTCAAAAATTGGTTTGCCAAACTGTATACGAGTTTGTGCATGCTGCACAGACATTTCCAGTAATTTCTCACAAGAACCTAGATTACGAGCCGCTAATCCTGCACGTCCGTTCGCAAGAATTTTTAAAGCATTTACATATCCTTGGCCTTCCTCACCTAGAACATTCTCAACCGGTACTTCACAATCTTCAAAGAAAATTTCTGCAGATTGGGAGCCGTGAAGACCCATTTTCTTTTCATGTGCGCCAACGACAAAGCCTGGGAAATCTTTTTCCACGATGAAAGAAGTAATCCCTTTCGCTCCTTTTGATGGGTCTGTTACAGCCATAACCGTGAAGACATCGGCAATCGGAGCATTGGTAATATAATGCTTGCTTCCATTTAAGATATATTTATCTCCCTTTTTCACTGCCGTTGTTTTTAGATTCGTCGCATGTGAACCAGCACTTGGCTCTGTCAATGCGAAGGCACCAATCAATTGTCCGCTCGCCATTTTTGGAAGGTATTTTCTCTTTTGCTCCTCATTACCCATTTCAACAATTCCAACGGAACCGATTCCCGTATGGGCACCGATAACCGTTGTATATCCGTTATGTGTTCGGCCTAATTCCTCATAAATCGCACACTTGCCGACCATACCAATTCCTGTACCGCCGTATTCTTCTGGAATACTTAGGCCAAATAGTCCCATTTCTTTCGACATTTTCATAATTTTTTCAGGAATGGCATCGGTTTCTTCAATTTCATTTGCCAACGGATCAACTTCATTATCTATAAAATCTTTAATACTATTTTTCAAAAATTTAATATCTTCGGATAATTCAAAGTTCATTTCAATCACTTTCCCTTCTATTTTTCGTTGTAATGATAAAATCCTTGACCTGATTTTTTCCCTAGTCTGCCAGCTCTTACATATTTCACTAACAATGGTGATGGACGATATTTTTCTCCTAAATTTTGATACAAATATTCCATATTTCTTAAACGGCTGTCTAATCCCACTAAATCAGCCAATTCCAACGGACCCATTGGGTGGTTTAATCCCAATTTAAGTGCTTTATCAATATCTTCAGCTGATGCTACGCCTTCCATCAGCATATTCATCGCTTCATTTCCAATTAAACAATTCATTCTGCTTGTGACAAAACCTGGGAACTCGTTTACTTCCACTGTTTCTTTCCCCATTTTTTCTGAAACCTGCTTTACTGCTTCTACAGTGGCATCCGATGTATCCAACCCTCTAATAATTTCAATTAATTTCATCCGATGAACCGGATTAAAGAAATGCATCGCTACACATTGCTGGGGTCTATGCGTTGAGGCCGCAATTTCAGTTGGACTCATCGTTGAAGTATTGGTTGCCAGAATGGCATGTGCTGGAGCAAATTCATCTAACTTTTTAAAAATATCAATCTTGATCTCCATGACCTCGAGTGCCGCTTCAATCACTAAATCAGCATTCCCAACGGCATCCTGTAATTCTGTTGTATAGGACAGGTTGTTCAGCGCAAGTTCTCTCTGTTCGGATTGCACATACCCTTTTTCCACATTTTTATTTAATAGATTTTCAATATAGTCTTTTGCACGGTTCGCTGCATCCTCTGAAATATCTTGCAGCGTGACTGCAAAACCTGATAACGCTGCCGTGTAAGCAATGCCACGCCCCATCGTTCCTCCACCTATAACCGCAATACTTTTAACCATATTAAATAACTCCCTTATCTTTGAAATTAGCAATTTCTTCACCACTATAACCAAGTAACGTTAGTACCTCTTCTGTATTTTCGCCTAACAGCGGAGGTGCCTTTCTTACTGATCCAGGTGTATCAGATAACTTAAGAGGAATCCCTAACATTTTCAACGCACCAATGGTAGGATGTTCTACTTCTTGGATCATTTCGCGTGCCTGAACTTGAGGATGTTCGAGCAGTTCGGCAATATTATTAATCGGACCGCTTGGGACACCTGCTTGTTTTAGCCTGTCGATGATTTCAGATGATTCCCTTTGCTTTGTATAATCGGTTAGGATTCCGACCAATTCTTCACGGTTGGCTACGCGATTCACATTTACTGCATATTTTGGATGATCCTTTAATTCTGTAAGCTCCAGGGCATCACACATTTTTCTCCATAATCCATCATTCGGAACAGCAATAATGACGTAGCCATCCTTTGTTTCAAAAGCCTGGTACGGAACAAGTGTCGGATGCGCAGAACCATAGCGTCCTGGTGCTTTGCCAGTGGCTAATACGCCCTGTCCTAAATAGTTTGATAGTGATACAACTGTATCTAATAGGGAGGATTCTACATATTGTCCTTTCCCTGACTTTTCCCGTGCAAATAAAGCTAACATAACGCCAAGTGATGCATAAAGGCCAGTGGCTAAATCAATAATAGAAAAACCAACTTTGACAGGCGCTTGACCATGTTCACCAGTTACACTCATTAAGCCGCCAAATCCTTGCATCAATAAATCATAGGCTGGCTCATCCTTCATTGGACCTGTTCTACCAAATCCGCTGACTGCACAATAGACAAGTCGAGGATTGATTTCTTTTAGAACATCGTAGCCCAAGCCGAATTTCTCCATTGTGCCGTTGCGGAAGTTTTCAATTAATACATCCGATTCTGCCACAAGTTTCTTTACGATCGCTTGGCCTTCTTCTGTTTTAAGGTTCAATGTAATGGCTTTTTTGTTTTTATTTAAACTCATAAAATAGGTAGATTCACCATTTAATTCGGGTGGAATATAACTGCGTGTTTCATCTCCCAGCCCTGGTTGTTCAACCTTTAACACTTCTGCTCCCATATCTGCAAGCTGCATACTAGCAAAAGGACCTGCAAGTGTTCTCGAAAGCTCTAATACTTTAATTCCTTCTAATGGTCCGACCATCTGAAAAAACCTCCTGTGAAACATTGTTTCAACTATCATATATTATTTTAGTATCATTACGGAATAAAAGGTTTCATCATTCTAAATTTTCTATAAATTTACCTAAAATAAGAATCTACTTTTTTGCTCTCAAGAAAAGCAAGAGGTTGATTTTTAGCAGCAATTACTTGTGTGAATTACACTTGTAAATTCTCAACAATGGTTGTAATTCCTAGTCCACCGGCAATACATAGTGTGACTAATCCGTATTTAACGCCTCTTCTTTCCATTTCATGAAGCAATTTTGTCATCAGAATCGAACCGGTTGCACCGATTGGGTGACCCATCGCAATCGCACCACCATTGACATTCACACGATCCAAATCCATGTTCAATTCTCTCATTACGGCAATTGCCTGAGCGGAAAAGGCTTCGTTTAATTCAATTAAGCCAATATCATCTATTGATAGGTTCGCATTCGCCAGCGCTTTTCTTGTCGCTTCTACTGGTCCAATTCCCATATACTCCGGTGAAACACCTGATGCTGCATGGGCAATGATTCTTGCCTTTGGTTTGAAGCCTCGTTTCAAAGCATCATCCTCTGACATGATTAACAGGGCGGAAGCTCCATCATTACGGCCGCTGCTATTACCGGCTGTTACGGTGCCATTTTCTTTAAAAACGGGTTTTAACTGACCTAACTTCTCTAAACTTGTTAGTCTTGGGTGTTCATCCACCTCAAAGACCTTTACTTCTTTTTTATGTTTTACTTCAAAAGGAACGATTTCTTCACGGAAACGGCCTGATTGAATCGCTTCACTAGCAAGCGTTTGACTTCGTAAAGCAAATTCATCCTGTTCCGCTCTTGAAATAGTATACTTTTCAGCTAAGTTTTCCGCTGTATATCCCATTGTAAGGTTGCCATAGACTTCAAATGGCTGTGAACGCGGCTGGCTTTCTGTATTTGGATCGAGAATTTGCCCATTTCCTGCTCCAAACCCGTATCGTGCCTTACGAATATAGTAAGGGGCTGTGCTCATCGACTCTGCACCGCCGGCAATAATCACTTCAGATTGACCAGTCATGATTTGCATCGCTGCATTATTGATAGACTGAACACCTGACCCACATTGTCTATGTACGGTATAAGCAGGTACCTCAAATGGAAGACCGGCACGTAATAGTGCTAATCTTGCAAGGTTCGATGAGTCAGCACTCTGTTTTGCCTGTCCAAAGATGACTTCATCGATTTCACCCTTTTCAATTCCTGTACGTGAAATAATTTCTTCTATTACTTTCGCAGCAAGGTAATCTACTTCTACATCCTTTAGACTACCACCCAATCTCCCGATAGCTGTTCTAACAGAATCAACAATTAC
Source organism: uncultured Bacillus sp. (assembly GCA_937902115.1). Classification (GTDB taxonomy): domain Bacteria; phylum Bacillota; class Bacilli; order Bacillales; family Cytobacillaceae; genus Bacillus_BD. Next base: position 7,421 of record CALGSR010000298.1, read on the forward strand.
AGCATTTTTCACTTTTAACCCTCCATGTCACATATATTCCTTCCCTTGACCAACTACTAAAAATAAAACCGTTCTCAATTTCAAATAGTCATCAGGGTTTTAAAAAAACATCATTTTACATTTAAGTTATGAGTTATGTTGTTTCACCAACGGAACGATATACCATCTATGGAACATATAATATCATCCTCACATTTTTTAGTCAATTGAATTTTTAGAATATTTGGTAATAATTTTAACTATGAATATAAGATTCTGTATTTTTGCACAATTTGACAAATATTGATTTATAATTTATCCTACTTACACCGTGAAGTAAGGGTACGGAAAGATATCGAATAGGAGCTTAAAAATGGAAAAAAACAATGGGAAAGGAAAAGAAAAGTCGGAAGTTCCTGCACTTGAATCGTCCATAAAGATTATGGAATATTTGAGCCGTTATACGAGTAAGGAACGCTCACTATCACAAATTTCTAAGAAATTATCCATTAATAAAAGTACATGTCATAGAATTCTAAAATTATTAACTCACTATCGCTATGTCTCGTACGATGATGATTCTAAACAGTACAACCTCGGTTCATATCTTATTATTTTAGGCGCGAGAGCTGCAGAGCTGATTGATTATTTGAAGCTAGCAAAACCATACCTGAAGTGGGTATCCGATCAAACTAGACTAACTAGTGTTTTACTTGAGCCAGTATCCCACGATCGATTAATGTATGTCGCAAAAGAAGAACCTGATTTACCGGATAATCCCGTTCAGGTGACGGTAAAATTAGGCCAGCATTTCCCTTTAACTAGTGCTTCCTTTGGTAAGTGTTATTTAGCCTTTAGTGAGGAAGAAAAAATGCAGGAAATGATTGAAACCGTTAACTTTAAACAATTTACCGATAAGACCATCATAGATTATGAAACATTCATGGATAGTTTAAAAGAGGTTCGGCAAAAGGGGTATGCGGTAAGCTACGAGGAACATACTCCAGGAGTTTTCGGCATCGCAGCACCTATTTTTAACTCTGCAGGGGAGATAAGCATGGTTATTGCCTGTATCGGCTTTTCTTCCGGAATAAGCGAGGATTTCGTTACATTCTGCGGGGAGCAGCTAATGGAGGCCGCAAGCAATATTATGAGAGTGACCGGAGGAAGAAAGCCATTTTAACGGGAAAAAGGGAGTATCCAAAAAGTCGTAGTTTCTACTTTTTGGATACTCCCTTTAGGTCAGGGACAAGGGGACGGATTCTCCCTGTCCCATTGCCCCCTGAAACAACGATCCCCTAAACAAAACAAACCAGCCAATCGACAGGACTCGGATCTCAGAAAAATACCCCCTATTTCAAAACCGAAAAACAAATAGAACATACAAAACTAAACATTTGAATTTTTCTAAAGGTTATACTATAATCTAAAAAATAATATATTATGAAAATTGTATTTTTTTAGAACCAACAAAGAATCTTTCCTTTTATGACAGCATGTATGATGCAGCGGTGGGAGAGAAAGGCGATGAAAGTTTTTCCTTTGCTAAAGGATTTACTTTATAACGTATAAAACAGGGGTGAACAAAATGAGGGTGGGAACAAAGGTAAGTTTTAAGAATCTTTATCCAATCAACAGTCTTATTGAAGGTGTCGTTGTAAAAGAAAAAACAGCACCAAATGGACAAAAGAGCAGCAAAGTGTGTATAGACCAAGGACCCGCAGCTTGGTATTCGGACGATGCTTTGAAAGAAATGAAGTAATAAAGACAAAAAAATAACCTCGTTTTCCAGTCAACATTCGGAACCTTAGAAAGGTATTTAGAATCGATCCATTCTGAATACCTTTTTTATTTTTCAGACCGAATGTTAAAATGGGACAACGAACCCGTCCGAAGCCACTGAAAAACCCCCCGACTATTTAGTGAAGGTTGAAATG
>CALGSR010000299.1 GCA_937902115.1 uncultured Bacillus sp.
GCAGAAAGAGCCTTAAAAGAAATGGAGCAGCAACAAAGAGAGCATTTTATCCGAGTGGTGAAACAAAAAGAAGCGGAGTATGAATTAAGAGAGCTAGAGAAACAACAGAAACAACAGCTGATTCAAACAGCCATGGACTCCTTTCATAATAAAAAGCCCTTAGACTTGGAGCGTTATAATCCAACAGAGGGAAACCAGAGAATTCATCATGATAATAAATCAACTAATAAAACTCCAATATTAGAAGGTACTGAGTTACAAGCAGCCATTCGATCATATGTCAAAAATTATGATGTAGTTTCGGCGATAGAGTTAAGTGAATATTTAGTAACTGAATGTGGGGCATCTGATGAAACATTTGCAACAGGTAGATATAAAATTTATATAGATGTTTGTCAGTATCTTGATCAATTGGCGGGGGATGGTGTTTTAGAGTTTGTCAAAAAGGACTTTGTGAATGACAGGGTTTATAAGGCGATATAAGCAGCATGCCATTTAAATCTCTCTGATTAATCAAGAAGAAGGTGGTGCAGAAATCAGTGGGTGAACTATACAAACATACATTGAAAACCGGAGACACTGCTGTCTTTAAGACCGATATGCCTGCTGAAGAAGTAAAGGGGCTGCCGACTTTTCCTAATCAATATAGATTTCGCAGCTATTTTCAAACTGAAGGTTATAAGCTGAAAATTGACTCAATCATAAAAAAGTCCCTTATTTAAAAAATAAATAGTCATGCGGTTAAATGCATGGCTCACTGTACGTGATATTATTTCTGTTCGAGGCGGGCAATTCTGTCTTCAAGTTCTTGAATCTTTTTCTGCTGTGCTTCAATTAAGACTTTTAATTCGTCACAGGCACTACTCGGCTGATTTTGCGATGGGAATGGCTCTAAAGAAAATCTACTATCGCTGCCAACGATTTCAATATCATACGTCTTGCCAGCCACTTCTCTAACTGCTTCAAAGATGAGTGGCTTGTAGCGTTCATGCAGCCAATCCCTCGCAAATTCATTTGAAGTCGTTACAAAAATTACGTCTTCGTCGATTTCAGCTGTAGTTTTGGCAAGCCATGTATCAAAACTAGGCTTGCTGATTTTTTTGCTAATAAGATGTAGCACTTGATTCCAGAGTTCCATTTTAATATTATTCCTCCTCCATCTTGTTAATCTAGTCATATCCCAGCTATTAAAGCGTTACTGTTGTCAACTTGTTTTAATCAATATCAGTTCTTCCTTCATTTATACATAATTTAAATTTACCTGGTGATAGGTACTACTTAAGGTGGTATTACAACTGAGGTGGATTATTACAATCTTACTATTCATTACTATTGTTGGATATAGTTCTTTCCCCACAAAATCAACACAAAATGCTAAGCTAATTAAGTACTAAAACTTTTTATTATGATAAAATCATGAAACTTGAACGGGTCCAAATTCATTTATTTATACAACGGGGGAAAGTATATGAAATGTCAAAAATGTGACTATGATAATCAAGAGGATAGCATTTTTTGTAACAAGTGTGGGAATAAACTTGCTAGTCGTAATGCTAATCAAACGGTTGAAAAGAAAGATAAACGCAGTATTTTTAAAAATAAAAAGGCGATGGTTGCAATTGCTTCCTTAACAGCGGGAATCATTTGTTCATTTTTGGATCTGAATAGCCCTATGAATGCTTATAAAAACAATATAAGGAATAATCAAGCTGTTACAGCATCTGAAATATATGATACTAAAATAAAAGGAAATAAGGAAAAAGAAAATAAAACGAAGTCCTTTTTGGTTGAAGAAATTAATTCAATTGAAGATTTATTTGAAAATAACAAGATTGAATTTAGTGAAGCAAAGACACGTCTTGAAACGATAAACCATACTGGTTTAGTTGCATCAACTGTAAAGTTTGCGATCGGGGATATAGAGGAATTAAATGAATCAAGAATTTCGTATCTGAAAGCTAGTGAATTTCTTAATGAAAAAAATATCACGGAGGCAATTAAGGAGTATAGCAAAGTAATTAAAAAAGATGAAAATTATGAAACCTCTCAAAAGCAAATAAAAAATTTGACGGATAATTATAAAAAAGATGTTTTAAAAATGTCAGAAGCTGCATCGAATAATCAAGATTATGAAAAGGCTGTGTCCTTACTTCAAGAAGCGAATTTACTGATACCGGGAAATAGCGATGTTATAGCAAAGTTAGCGGTTTATGAGTAACAATTGGAAGAGCAAAAGGTGATAGAAGAGCAACAACTAGTTGAAAAGGCAAAAGAGGAACAGTTAGTGATTGTAGAGAATGCAAGAATTGCGGTTCAATCTAACGAACACAAAACATTATATCCGGATATGATTCAAGTGATTGTTAAAAATGTATCCGATAAAACCATAAAGGACATGAAAATTGGATCAATCGCTTTTGATCAAAATGGTTATCCAGTTAAAATCAAACCATTTTGGGGTATTTCAGAGGAATATGAGTTTGTAGGCCATGCAGAAAATGTAAATATCATTGCAGGTGGAAGATTTGGAGATAGTCAAGGGTGGAAACTCGATGAATCCCATGGCATTTCCAAAGTTCTATCATGTGTTCAAAGTGTGACTTTCTATGATGGTACAACATGGGAAAATCCCTATTACCAATATTGGATTAAGGAATACAAGGAAAAACCTTTGAATTAGATTGCAAAAAAATAGGAAAAGTGCGCTAGGCACCATCCAAGTTTTTGGATGGTGCCTAGCGCTTGTTGTGGCAAATACAGAGTCTTGGTGTTGCTTGGGCACCTTTGTTTTACATTTAGTCCATCCACAATAAATAGCCAGTTCAACTATAAAATGATAGAATAAAAACAAATAAAGTGGCCAAGAGGAATGTAAAATAATGGATAAAAACAAGGGATATAGTACAACGCTCAAAACTAGATCATTTCTTTATTTAGAAACAAAAAAAACCGCAGACCTTATACACAAAGGATTTAAGACGTTTGAGATAAGGGATATGGCGATAAAGGATAATCTCTTTCAACTTAAAACGGAAAGCCGAAAAAAAGAAATTGCTTCAGCCACTCTATCTCGTCTGAAGGATGTCGACAAATATGTCATTGGAAAAATAGCCTATGGTGATGCTGAGACAAGCAAAATGTTGGTCTTATATTCCATCATGAAAACGGACAGATTATTTTTTGAATTTATGAATGAAGTATATCGTGAGAAGCTCATTCTGAAAGAAACATTATTGCAGGACAAAGATTTTAATCTTTTTTTTGATGCAAAAAAACAGCAAAGTGAAAAGGTAGCATCTTGGGAAGATTATACATACTACAAGCTCCAACAAGTCTATATACGCATTCTTTTTGAGGCAGGAATATTGAAAAATCAAAAAGGGGACCGTGAAATGGTACGGGGTTATATTGATTATGAAACGAAACAACACTTAAAGGATACGGGAGAGCAAATTTATATCTCGATATTAGAGGGTGAGTGAAATGAAAACTATCCAGCAAAGATTGGATGAAATCCTTCCTAGAATCACGGAACCGTCCTTTCGAAAAAGCAAGGGATTAGGAAATGAAATTGGCTATTATATTTTTGATTACAACCCTAGGGATGAAATGTTGGTTAGAGAACATATTGCATACATAAAGGAAAGAATGAACACAGAGCAAAATGATTTTTACATAAGAGAATTTGATTTATATGACGTCGTTTTAGAAATCCTAGAAGGGAAGGGGTTTCTTGAGAAAAATTTTCAAATGGAAGAAAAGAAGGGCAGTCAATTTGTCTTAAATGCGACAAAAAAGGCATTGCGCTTAACTTTAGCGAACGATTTGGTTGTAGGATATATTTCCGAACGAGTAAAACCGAATGAGATTGTGTTTCTGACCGGTATTGGGAAAGCCTTTCCAATTATTCGTTCACATACGGTACTCAATACGTTACAGAAGAAAGTAGATCAGGTTCCAGTGGTCATGTTTTTTCCAGGCGTATACGACGGGCAGGAACTCATGCTTTTTGGAGAAATAAAAGATGACAATTACTACCGAGCCTTTCAGTTGATTGATAAGTAAGAGATGGGGGGAACAGGATGCAAATTCAAAAGATGTTTGATAAACGGATCGATCGGGATATTAAAGGCGTAATTAAAGTTGGTCAAGACGATGAGAAAAATATTCATCAAGAGTTAGAAGAATATGTAGTCACAAATGAGATTCATAAGCATATTGGGGACTTTTTCCAATCTTATAAAACAGGAATTAATGGAAACACAGATAAAGTGGGGGTTTGGATCTCTGGATTCTTTGGAAGCGGGAAGTCCCATTTTCTCAAAATTCTCTCCTATTTGATAGAAAATAAAGAGGTGCAAGGAAAAAAGGCCATTAGCTTCTTCGATAAAAAAATTCAAGACCCGATGATTTTAGCGGATTTAAAACTGGCAGGTGACATTACAACCGATGTCATCCTTTTTGATATTGATGCAAAAAGTGAATCCGATTCAAAGGCCGACAAAGATTCAATCGTAAAGGGCCTCAAT
>CALGSR010000300.1 GCA_937902115.1 uncultured Bacillus sp.
CAGGCCACTGAATGGCTCTTTAAGCAACCAATCATGTTCACTTGGTGGGCAGCTATGATTGCTTCAGCAGTCGTCGCATTTCCGCTGATGTACCAGTCCGCCAAATCAGGATTTCAAGGAGTCAGCCTTGAAATTGAAGAAGCTGCAAGAATAGATGGTGCAAATGAGTGGAAAGTTTTTCTTTTTATTTCCATTCCCTTGGCTTCTAGAGCTCTTATTTCAGGAAGTATCTTAAGCTTTGCACGGGCCCTGGGGGAATTTGGTGCAACTTTAATGTTCGCCGGCAATATTCCAGGAGAAACCCAGACCATCCCCTTAGCCATTTATATAGCAATCGATTCCGGTAATATGGAAATGGCCTGGCTATGGGTAATTTCTATCGTCATCATCTCTTTTATCATGCTCCTAACCGTCCGAACAAAACAAAACTAAGGGACAAGGGACCAGGTCCCTTAGTCTTTAACAAGATAAAACGAGGCGGGGTGTAACATCCCCGCCTCTGTAGCACTATCTATTAATCAACAACAATATAGCCAATCATTGGGCCATTCTTTTCGATCGAGGAATGGGTTAAACAAATTAAGCGATAAATTCCTTCCTCATCAAACTTCACATTGAAAACAGTTTCTTTCCCCTTTTGCACTGTTCCCTTATAATCCGTTCCTTCGATAATAAAAGGATGCTCTGCTCCATTTACCCCATAAATGCTGAGCGATACCTCTTCACCTTTCGGAACAACAATCGTTCCCGGATCCCAACGGTAGGCCTCGATTTCTTTGCCATCATCTGTTTTAGCAGCAAACTCCCCCGTTACCAGATTGATCACAAATTGATTCTCTTGACTTGTTACTTGACCCGTTGTAGTTACGCTAGCGGGTTCAAGCCATTTCCAGCCGGCAAATGCTAATAAAAGAAAAAGAAATACAGATAATAGCCATCGTTTGCGAATATAAATGAGTTTCATCTAACCCCTCCTCGAAATAGCTTGTCTATAACAGTCTATGAAGAGGGAAGTGAAAACTTGTCTATTAAAATTGAATGAGAGCACACCGTATATTGATACTATCTTCATCATCTATTTCAATCTTCTTTTCATTCACCAAATGAGCAGCTTACAATTCAATTTCCACATAATGGTCTTCTTCAATCTCATGATCCCATGAAAATACATGCAGCTCCAGCTTTATTTTTTCCTTGATGGACGGCAGTTCACTGCTGGTGTAGCTTTGCAGTGTTAAAACACATTTTTCTTTTTGACCAGATTTCAGTTCCTGGCTTAAGATGCCTGACCCCTGGTTAATTCTCTTTCCATCTACATGAATATTATAGGCCTGAATCTCAATCGTATGAGCACTTCGATTCTCCACATCAAATGTAACTTCCTTATATTCCCCAGTGATTTCATCGTATATATTTTCAAAACTTTTAAGCGTTGCCTTTACATTTTTCGTGTCGGCAATTTCTGTGTTAAACTCTATCTTATACTCGCCTTTTAATTGCTGAGATGTATCTACACCGCAGGCAGTAAGTGATAGCAAAATAAATACAAGCAATACGATTCTCACCAATAAATCCCCCTATTTTCTCCCCTAAATCCTGCTAAGCAATGGGATTGCTGATTCTCCCTTTGCCTAGTACGCTGCGAGTCTTTCTAAAATAAAATATAGTCTATATTTTCAAACAATACTATATTACTAAATTCTTATATTAAATCCCTGTCACCTATTGTTCTCATCGGTTCTCTTTCTTATTACCTACGATTTTCCGTAAAATCCCTCTATGAAGGATTATCTCCGCAAGAAATGATATTCCTTATGAAATTTAGCTATTCGTGCCATAATAAGAGGTATGACTTATAACAAATGAAACGATCAGGTGAGAAAATGAAACACACTATTGGACAAAAAGATAGAATGAAGGAGGAAAATTACAAAGTATTTGCCTTATTAAGCAACTATTTAAACAAGGTCCCAGACTTTATAACCAGGGAAGAAATCGATGATATTACAAGCAGCGGCGTCTCTTCTGAGTATGCATTTGCTGTCATCCTAGCCGCTGCATTCGGACTGGATATTATCGGAAACGCTTCAGATAAGGATTTGTTCAATCAATATTTTAAAAAGATGATTCATCAGCTGGAAACAGAAGAATATGCGAACAATCCCTATTATAAAAACATTAAATTCCCAACAATAAAAATCGGCAATAGTGAACTAAAGTATAAGGCATATAAATCGTTTGAAGGATTTGTGTGTAATGATATTATCCACACAAAGGAAGGCAAACAAATTCCCCAGATTGGCTTTTTCGAAAAAGAGTTCAAGTTTCAAGTTTCCGGCAGTCTTAGAAAATAAGCGAATCTGGATGACGATTACACCGAATGAAATTGAAACGATGAAGGAAGCGGCGGATGAAGTAAATGGTCGTGTCCTTACTTATGGACTTGGACTTGACTACTATGCCTATCTGGTTTCGGAAAAGGAGAATGTAGCAAGCGTAACAATCGTTGATAGCAATGAGGATGTCATCCAATTATTTCAGCAATACATATTGCCACAATTCAAAAGTGCCGCGAAGATTCAGATTATTAAAGCCGATGCCTTTGACTATGCCCAAAAACAGATGCAATATGGGAAATATGATTTTGTATTCACTGATTTATAGCATGATGTTTCCGATGGAATCGACATATACTTAAAAATGAAACACTATGAACATCTTTGCCCTTACACTGAATTTATGTATTGGATTGAAAAATCGATTCAATGTTACCTCTAAATAAAAGGCTGTGTTAAAGGTCAATGTTGATTTTGGGGGACTTGTTGATTGGAGTGGAA
>CALGSR010000301.1 GCA_937902115.1 uncultured Bacillus sp.
TTTTGTTCCATCTTGTTCACTCATGAATAGCCCAAATGCATATGGCAATCCTTTTTCCGCTGCGAGCATAGCACTTTTCTTCCCGGTACCTAAAAGCCAAGGTTCTGGTGCAATAGGAGGAAGTGGGGAAGCAGATAATTTCACATGCCCGACTTCTGTTGGAAAGTCATCATCTAAAAAACGGACGAGGTCCTCTACCTTTGCCGGCATTTTCCAAACCTCTTGTAAAAAGTTTTCACTTAATGCGTTAGCGGCTTCGGCAGACCCGCCGGGAGCACGGCCAATCACTACATCAATCCTGCCGGGAAAAAGTGTCGCGAGCATATTATATACCTCAGCCACCTTAAATGGTTTATAGTGAGGCAATAGTACCGCACCTGAGCCGATGCGTATCGTGTTCGTATGTGCTCCGATATAGCTTAACATCACTTCCGGCGCAGGACAGGCAAGCCCAAGAAGGTTATGATGTTCAGCAATCCAATAACGGGTATAGCCCAGCTCTTCCCCTGCTTGTGCTAATTTCATTGATTCAATTAAAGCATCGCGAGCTGTCTGATTAGAGGAAATGGGTGATTGATCTAATATACTTAATTTCATTGTTTCGACGCCTTCTTTTACTGCTAGTAAAGCCAATGAATATCGCACCACTGACCTTCTAATGAAAATAATAGCATCTGCTGCAAGATGGAGCAAAAGGAAGGTTCATATTTTTATACAAATGAAACTTTTCAGACACTGGCACGTATGTTAATGATAGGAAACGAAATCATTTTATTCTATTTTAGACGAGGAGCGTTAGGATGAAAAATCTGCTTTATCTATTTGCTGTGCTTATCCCGATACTGCTAAGCGGGTGTTCTTTATTGGAGGAAACAAATAAATCGCTGGAATATGTCAATGAAACAACGAACTACTTGAATGATTTAAGTACATTTGCCGCAGATGCACCGCAATTAATCCAGGATGCTGCGACAAACCTTGAGGCAAAAGACAATTTAGAAAATCAATTAAACAGCCTATTAGCGGAAATTGAAAGCTTTAATTCTATTGAACCACCCGTGATTGCAGAGGATATTCACCAGCAGCTCGTAACAAAAAACGAATCGCTCATGGAGCAGATTAATCAAGTAATGGTAAACGGAGAAGTCCTGCTTGACCAAATTGAAAATACAGGAATTTATCAAACGATTGAAGAAATAACAGAACTCCAAAATCAGCTCGAGCAATTAGGAGCTTAACCTAAATTCTTCCATTGAGGTGAATCTATTTTTTAAAAAACTCCATTGCAAAGACTTAGCATGAAAAACAGTCTTTGCAATGGAGTTCTATTTATTATCACGGGACAATATGGGGTATTATCCATGAACTTCCCCCACCTATCGCTTTGCGCTTGAGGAAGGGGACTTCTGGATAAATTGGTTAAACAAGCACTTGCATATCACTTTTCGGAAATGTTTTACATGCTAATGTGTAGTCCTGCTCTCTTTCAGAATCTGGAAGTACCGTTTTTGAACTTTTTCTTCTTTCATAAGAGCCCTCATTCACTTTAACCTTACATAAACCGCAGCCGCCGCCCTTGCAGGCATACTTGATCGTAACGCCCTGAATGTTGGCTGCATCGAGGAGAGTTTGATTTTCCTTACAAACTAATTCCTGTTGGGTTCCACTCCGATTTAGTACCTTTACTTTATACATTAGCTCTCACCGCTTCATTAGAATTCGTCATACGCGATATCCGCGCCCTTGACGCCTGCTTTAGAAAGTGCATCACAAGCTGTTTCAATCATGATTGGCGGTCCACAAAGATAGGCATCGGCATTTGTTAATTTCTCAAGCTTACGTCCGATAACATCGGCGATAAACCCTGTTTCGCCGTTCCATGCTTCTGCTGGATCCTGATTGGATAATGCAGGTACGAAGTGGAAGTTCGAGTGTTTCTCAGCTAATTCCATCCATTCTTCAGTCAAATATAAATCATTCGTTGTACGTGCACCATAGAAGAACCACGCCTCTTGTTCGTAACTTTCTGAAAGCAGGTCTTCAACTAGTGATTTAATAGGGGCCATACCAGAACCACCGGCAACGAAAATGATATCTTTATCGCGACTGCGAAGCTGCATATTTCCATAAGGACCGGATCCTGACACTTGCTCTCCAGATTTCAGGTCACACATATAATTGGAACCAGTTCCATCTTTCACGCGTTTAATATGGAATTCAACAATTCCTGCATCCTTATATTTATTCGCTACAGAATAAGCACGGGTATCTTCAAGACCTGGAATAGCAAATTCAAAGAACTGTCCTGCACCATAGGGGAAGTCCTCTGCTACTTTTAATTTAATCATGTGGATGTCATGTGTGTACTGCTTATTTTCCACTACCTCTGCTTCAAAATCATGAACAGCATAGAATGGCAGATCCGATTCTTCTTCTTCTATTTCAATGACAAGATCGCTTTCTACTAAAGTACTGCACATGAGAGTGAAGCCTTCATCACGTTCAAAGCTCATTAATGAGTATTCAGAAACACGATCCATGACTTCAAAATCACCTTCAAGAACTTGGCATTTACAGGCCGAACAGCTGCCATGACGGCATCCGTATGCCACTTGAATCCCATTACGAATCGCAGCATCCAAAATCGTTTGACCTTCTTTTATCGTAATCGTTTTCCCGCTTGGCTCCAATGTAATTTCAAATGTTTCTACTGCTGTTGATTGGCTCATCACTCAATCTCCTCTCTAATTTATGATTTTATCTAGATAGGAATAGCAAAATATAAGCAAAAACTTTCCCCCTGCTATTTCCTTATGTTGTATTGATAACGTATTCATAGTTTATAATCTTCTAAATATTTTGTATACAGATGAATCATTCGAATCTTTTTCATTTTTTAGTATTATTCATACCAATTTTTCATATAAAATGATAAAAGGTCACTTTTAGGTGGTATTAGACTAAAAATTCCAATAGAAAAAGTCCTGTAATTCCCTTGAATTGGGTTTTACAGGACTTCTACCAAACTCATATTTTTGCAGCATTAGTTTAATTGCTTTGCTTTTTCCTCTCTCAGGAAGAAGTTTTCACATAGCTGAGCAAATTCATCCTTTTTCTCAATTTGCGTCCAGTGTCCGCATTTAGAGAAAATGTGCAGTTCAGAATTCGGCATAAGTTCTAAAAATCTTAAGCTTGTTTCTTTATACGGAATGACAATATCGTCTTTTCCATGAACCATTAATACATCATGTTCAATTTTTCTAATTTGTTCATCCGTTAGGGCAAGTGCATCTACTTTTTCCTGGCGCGGTTCAGCAAACATTTTGGAAAAAGCTTCTTGAAGGCCTGGCTGAATACTCGCTTCATAGCGTAGTTTTGCTAATTCATCTGTAGCAAATTCATCTCCATAGCTAAAAATATTCAGCAGATTTTTCATATTCTCTACGCTTGGTTCATAACCCCATACTTTATCCAGACCATAGGTAATTGGGAATGATGTACCAACCGCCCCCATTAATACCATCTTCTTCACCAAATCAGGTCTTTTATTGGCGATATGTAACGTTAAGGCACCCCCCATTGAGTTACCTACAATGTGAACGCGATCCTGAATGACATTTTCAATAAAACTAATAAGGTGATCCGTCCAAGTGTCGACATTATATTCAACACCGTCAGGTCTATCTGTGTAACCAAAGCCCACTACATCCGGTGCATAGACGTGAAAATTCTGTTCTAGTTTTGGAATTAGCAATCTCCAGTTTGCCCATGCCGTAACCCCCGGACCTGAACCATGAATCAATAATACAGGTTCCCCTTGTCCTGTTTCATGATAATGTGTAGAAATTCCATTGACGTCAATGTATTTAGAATAATCCATTTAGCATTCCCTCCATTTTTTGAATAATTTACGAGAATAATAATTATTCTGTAAATTAAAACAAATTGTAAATCGTATTTTCAAAAAAATCAATATAATAAACTCATAAATAATTTAACTTAAACAGGCAAATCCTTTGAAATCACAAAACTGAAGATAATTTACAACATTTAAAAAACCGAGCCTAAGTGCCGGGGTATACTTAAGGTTATTCATACCAAATAACGTTATAAAGTGCTTTTGACCTAGAACGCAGGGACATCGTGCAGCTTGACTAACTTCGTGCGCTTCTTACTGACGTAAAGAAATGCTCGTTCCAGCTGACCGCCCGACATCCTAAGTTTCACATAAAAAAATACCGTAGACTGAATTCATTTAAATCCAGTCCACGATATCCTTTTATAGCTCTATATTATTTAACAAATCTCGCAGCGCCTTTAATTCTTCTGTAGTCAGTGTTACTCCTTTGCCCATTTTCGTATGATCCGGTGCCCAATCACGCAGATCATATTTTGGTGCTTTTCCATTCCAGCTTATTAGATTTAGTTCTTTGTTCCATCCTTTTGGAGATTGCGATATGGTGCCTACCGTTTGTTGAATTTCATATTTGATTTCTGCCATTTATTTTCCTCCTATATTTTTCTTCTGATCATTATTTGTCTAGTTTATCCCATTTCTAGCATATATTCATGTGATAGGAAAACTTCATGATGCATCGTAAATAGATATTTTGCCGATAGAGACTGAATCTCTGAAATCATAAACAGAGGCAAAACATCCAAAGTTCTACATCTTTTGACAAAAACCCGGCTAATGTTTTGTTGTTTTTAGCAGATTATATTGTATTTTGCTTTTTTTTGCGATTATAATAGGTAAGCAAGTAAATTTGAGAAAATATTGGTTAATCTAACAATAGCATGTAACTAAAGGGAGTTGTTAAAATGAAACTTACATACACTGGAAAAACAAAGGATGTTTACGCATTAGAAGACGGAAACTATTTGCTTCAGTTTAAAGATGACGTAACTGGTGAGAACGGGGTATTTGATCCCGGAGCAAATACAGTAGGCTTAACAATGGAAGGTGCAGGCCGCGCCGGACTAAAATTAACAAAATTCTTTTTTGAAAAATTACAAGAAAAGGGCATTCCTACCCACTACATTGATGCTGATATCGAAAAGGCAACCATGACAGTCAAACCAGCACAAGTCTTTGGCGAAGGTCTTGAAGTCATTTGCCGTTTCCGCGCAGTCGGAAGTTTTTTACGCAGATATGGGAAGTACGCAAAAGATGCTCAGCATCTTGATGCTTTTGTTGAAGTTACACTAAAGGATGATGATCGCCAGGATCCTCCAATCAGCGAAGATGCCCTTGATATGCTTGGTATTCTTACAAAAGAGGAATACCAAACATTAAAATCTTTAACTCAAAAAATTGCTCATGTTGTAAAAGATGAACTTGCCAACAAAGGAATCGAGCTATACGATATTAAATTTGAATTTGGCCGTGTAGGTGAAGATAAACAGATTGTTCTCATCGATGAAATCTCCGGCGGAAATATGCGCGCCTATAAAGACGGCGAGTATGTAGAACCATTAGAACTTGAAAAAATGTTTTTATAATAAGAAAAGCCTTCTATTCCTTTAACTTGAATAGAGGGCTCTTTCGATTATTCTGCTCTGCCGATTTTCATGTCGTACAAGAACAAAGCATGAGTGTCATTGTTAATACGCTTTAATTTTTGGATAATTCCTTCGAAAGAAGCTTCTTCTTCTACTTGTTCATCAAGGAACCAATTAATAAAGGAAATCGTAGCATATTCCTTTGCATCTGCAGCAAGTTCAGCAAGACTATAAATTCTTGCCGTTACCTCTTTCTCATGCTCTAGTCCCTTTTCAAAAGCATCTAAAATGGAGCTAAATTGGTTATTTGGGTTTTCAAATCCAGTAATCACTGCCTGTTCGCCGCGATCTTGAATATATTTATACAGTTTCATTCCATGAGTTCTTTCTTCTTCAGCCTGTTCATGGAAAAACTGGGCAAATCCTTCGTAGTTTTCATTTTCGCAATAAGAAGCCATTGCAAAATATACATGGGAAGAATAAAACTCGTAATTCATTTGAGCATTTAATGCTTCATATAATTTATTTGATAGTTTAGTACTAGCACTTCGATCTAATGTTGACAACAAGAAAATTCCTCCTTTTTATAACTAGTTCAAGTCTACTATAAAAAGAAGGTTTTTTCAACGAACACAACCTAACTATTGTCCTAGGTAAACCAATCATCGACAATGTAACCATTAGTAGTTCGTCCCATCGTGGTTCTCATTACACAAAGAGAAGTCCATCTAGATCAAGAATTTCAATGACTTTATTTGATTTCTGTTTAATCAGACCCTCCTGTTCCAAGTCAGTAAATTTTCGACTGATTGTTTCAGGAGTGGTTCCCAAATAGGAAGCTAAGTCTTTTTTACTCATAGGAAGCACAATCTCATTGTTATTCTCTTCTGGATCAACGCACTCAGCTAAAAACAGCGCAATTCTAGTTTCCACTTTCTCAGTCGCAAATCGAGTTGTCTGTTTTTCAGACTGGTCCAGCCTATTTGAGAATTCACTAAGTATTTTCAATGAAATTGTCGGATATTTCAGCAAAAGATTCTGCAAATCCGAGCGCTTAATGACACATACCTGCGCAGCCAGCATCGCTTCTGCGTAGGATTCATGCACACTTTCATTAAATAATGCCAGTTCCCCGGTAAAATCCCCTGGATCTAGGATGCGAACGAGCTGTTCTTTTCCTGATTCTGATAAGCGATAGATTCTGATTCTCCCTTTATTAACGATAAAAAGGGAATCTGACTGCTCTCCAGCCTGATAAATGATTTCGCCCTTTTTGTAGGTCATAGATATGGCTGCATTCATAATTTCATCCATTTGTTCCTCTTCTAAGTGATTAAAAATCGGAACTAAGGAGACACATTTAGCATGGGATCCTTTATGATTCCCTTCTCCCTGGATGCAGCTGTGAGCATTTCTCATGTAACCACCCTCCATTGTGCTAAGTTTACTTCCATTATACATGAGCTATCTCCATTATTCCTCTTGCTTTGTTCAAACATCGCTTGGATCAAAAAAAACCAGCTCCACCGGGAACTGGTTTTTTTGTCTAAATAGCCGCGCTTGCCGTAAATTGAACTAAGAAAGTTTTAAACCACCACTCCTAAAAGTGGGTGTTCGCAGAAACAATCCTGCATGCCCTCTTTGTCATATAGACGGAGGTTTGTCATTCCTGTTTCGATGTTAAACTCCCTATTACAGCTTAAAGGTTAAAACTTTATTATGATTACGTACAACGCAGCCTGTGTATTTATAATAATTTATCTCGTTTAATAATGCAATACTAAATTCATGTAACTATGTTTTCAACTGTGCCAATGCCAAAATCTACAACCTCAGAATTTCCTAGGCTCAATTTATTTTTGCATCAATTTCAGACGTATCTACATTTTTACCAAACCAATCATGTAATTTATCCTTTGCCTTAAGCTTAATATCCTCATCGATATACATCGCTACCTGAAACAGAGCAATTCCTAACGCCCCTAAATCATCAGAAAAGCCTATTCCGAATATGGCATCTGGAATCATATCAACAGGAAGGATAAAATAGCCTAATCCTCCAATAATAACGGCCTTTGCTTTTTTCGGTACTTCCGGTTTCTGCAAAGTATAATATAAAAGCAATACGGCATAAACAACAGAAGAACCTGCTTTTTTGGCAAATCTTTTTAATTTCCCCCAAAACTTTTCATCTGAAAAAAATCGACCCGACTTTTCTATTTCCTTTTCTAGATTATCCGGTAGTTTGACCATTTCATCATCACCTTATATATTTGCCTTTACATTTTTGCTTATCACTATCATATCCGATTCACCACTTTTTTGAAACTATTTTACGGAAATCAACATCCAAGTTTTAACGAACCTATATTAATAAAATAATTCTAAGTTCCTATAGAGCTTTCACGCATATTGTCACAAATTAGACAAATCAATTTTGAATACGTTCTTTCTTTTTGTTCACCCTAGTATTAAAATACGGGTATGAAAAGAGGAGGGGCGCATATGATGAGATTTCCAAAAGAAGTAATTCTCGAATCGGTCGCAGAAAGAAGAGACGATCCGGCTTATGGTTTAGAATTTGTTCAAGAATTAGGGAATGACGATGCTGGATATTCAGAAATGATTGTAATTATTTTTAAATATAAAGATAAATATTATAGTGTTGATATTCAGCATTTAAATGGGAAGAATAACTACGACGATTGGTCAGATGAAATTGAATGCCCTGAAGTTGTACGAAAAGAAGCCATTCAATATTATTGGGAAGAAGTTAAATCAGGAGCAGTAAAAGCTTAAATTTTAATCAGAAGCACTTTTATCTGCTCGCTTTATAAGCAGCTATAGCTATATACGAAAGCCTTGATTCCAAGGCTTTTTTGTTTTTCATTCCATTATTGTATAATTGGGATAAAAAGTGAATTCGGAGTGATGACCATGTGCGGCAGGTTTACATTAGCGATAGATTTCAGCACCATTATTGATCGTTTTGAAATTGAAGCAGGTATCGCCGAGGAACTATACAATCCCAGCTTTAATATCGCCCCCTCCCAGTCCATATTGTCGGTCATTAACGATGGGAGCAAAAATCGCTTAGGCTATTTACGTTGGGGGTTAGTTCCACCATGGGCAGAGAATGAAAAGATCGGTTACAAAATGATTAATGCCAGAGCGGAAACACTGGCACAAAAGCCAAGCTTTCGCGACGCATTTAAAAAGAGACGCTGCTTAATTTTAGCAGACAGCTTCTATGAATGGAAACGCCATGAAGATCACTCAAAAACCCCAATGCGCATCAAATTGATAGATAATAAATTGTTTGCTATGGCTGGAATCTGGGAACGCTGGAAATCACCAAAAGGAAACACATTGTTTACTTGTACGATTATTACTACATCACCCAATGAACTCATGAAAGACATCCATGACCGCATGCCTGTCATCCTGCAGCAAGAAGACGAGAAAACTTGGCTTGATCCTTCCATTCAGGATCCAAACCAATTGAATAAGCTTTTAAAACCCTTTCAAGAGAATTTGCTGGAAGCCTATGAAGTGTCAAGTTTGGTGAATTCACCGAAAAACAATGCTCCAAGTTTGATTGAACGCGTTGGGTAAAACTAGCAGGATTAACAGTAGAAGTAAAAAAAGAAGCTAGTATTTTTCAGCTTCTTTTTACCTATTTAGACCTAAACATTTTGACTTTTCTTGATAAAAGCAGTAATTTTCTCTCCATCCTTCTGTCCAGGTTTCACTTCCACTCCGGTTAAAACATCAACAGCAAAAGGCTGCGCTTCTTGAATCAATGAATGGATATTTGCTGGATTTAAACCGCCTGCTAGAATAACCGGAAGCTTGCTTTCCTGCTGAATCCTTTTAAAAGTAGATAAATCCACCCTTACACCGGTGCCGCCCGGCATATCTTCGGTATAGGAATCAACGATAATGGAGGAAATTCCTGTTTTACATAGTTCACGTACAGCGAGCACAGGATCATTGATTTCAAAATCACATTCCCCCGCCCCGTTAATCCGCAAAGCTTTCATTGTCTTAATTCCATAAGATCTCAGCGCTGTGGTTATTTCTCTTATATCGTTCAGCGTTTCTTTATAATGCAGCTGCACAACATTCGGAGTTGTCTCTAAAGCAGTCTCTATTACCTGTTCAGCAGCCCCTCCTGTAACGACACAGGTGCTGATAAATGGCGGCACCTGCTGAATCAATTCCTTCGCAGTATCCTTTGTTAAGTTCCAAGGGACAGGAGTTGGGTAATCAACGACAAAACCTAGCATATGCGCGCCTGCCTGCACACAAAGGCTGACGTCATAAGCATTCATGAGACCGCAGATTTTGATCCGTGTCATCCTATTCCCCCCTTGAAACACGAAGCTTTTGATACATCTCTGCCGGATCCTTTGCTTTATGAATCGCGGTTCCCACTAGTACCCCATGGGCACCGGCATTTGCCGCACGCTCCACATCATCTGGAGTAGAAATAGAGCTTTCACTTAACAAAAAGACTCTCGGAGACACCAATCCAGCAAGTGTTTCAGTTGTATTAACATTTCCATCGTCCATCTCCCACTGGATGATGTTTCGATTATTGATCCCGATAAAGGAGAGATTTAAATCCCTCACTGCGAGGATTTCTGCTTCGTTGTGAGTTTCAACTAACGGCTCCAGACCAAGTTTATATGCTTCCTCAATTAACTGACACAGCTGTTCTTTTTCTAAAATAGAAGAAATAAGCAGTACCCCGCTTGCTCCATACGCTGCCGTCTCTTGCAGCCCTTCCTTTGTTTTAATAAAATCTTTTCTTAAAACAGGAACACGAACCGCTTCTGAGATTTCGCGCAGCAATTCAAGCGAGCCGCCATAGTGATCAGCTTCCGTGACAACAGAAATAACAGGGGCCCCTGCCTGCTCTAAACTTCTCGCTGTTTCTAGCGGGTTTCGTCCGAACATTAAATCTCCTTCACCCGGCGACTTTCGTTTAATATCAGGAATGACCGGTATTCTTCCAAGCTGATATTCCTTCCACAGGGCAGTGGTACATTTTGTACTCGCCCTGTTTTGATTTATTTCTCTGTATTCCATCTTATTTCACCGCTTTTAGATCATTTGATGCTGTAATTAATTGATTCAGCTTCGCCTCTGCTGCTCCACTGTCGATCAATTCACCAGCTAGTTTAATTCCTTCCGCAAATGAATCTGCTCGATCACCAATCATTAACGCACCAGCTGCATTAAGAATAACAGCCTGGCGGCGCGGACCTTTATCTTTCCCGGAAAAAACATTACGAATCATTTCGGCATTCTCCTGCGGCGTTCCGGTTGCAATATCCTCTAATGTACAACGGGAGAAGCCAAAATCCTCCGGAGCAATTTCATATGTCGTAATTTTCCCCTCATTTAATTCCTTAATTTTTGTTTTGCCTAATAGAGAAATTTCATCTAGACCGTCTTCCCCGTGAACGAATAAAGCTCTTTTATATCCTAAATCCCGTGCAACTTGAGAAACAGTATCCAACAACTCCGGCTTGTAAACTCCCATCACATGCCTAGTAGCTTTGGTTGGATTGATTAGCGGACCGATAATCGTATAGAAAATCGTCTTAATGCCCAGGTCTTTTTCCGGAGGCAGAACTTTGCCCATTACCGGATGGAACAACGGTGCATAAAGAAAAGCGATGCCGATCTCTTCGATCAATTTCTCTACTGCTTTCGGATTTAAGTGAATTTCTACATTTAATGATTCTAATACATCTGCGCTTCCGGACAGGCTGGCAATGGAACGGCTTCCATGTTTGGCAACAGGAATGCCTGCAGCAGCGGCGACAAAGGCTACAGATGTAGAAATATTAAATGTGCTCAATCCTCCTCCGGTTCCACATGTATCCATCATTTCTTCCTTTACATTCGGATTGATGTGAATACAATGATCACGCATCGCTTTGGCAATGGCTGAAATTTCCGTTAAAGTAGGCCCCTTCATTAAAAGTGCAACTTGGAATCCCGCTATTTGAACATCACTTAACTCATCATTCTTTATTGCTGTAATCAAACTGTATGCTTCCTCTGCTGTTAAATCCTGTCGTGCCGTTAATTTTTGCAAGACATCTTTAATCATCACTATCTCTCCTCGTCTCTTCATTCAATGAACAAAAGCGGAAGCGCCTTGTTCAGCCCCGACAAACACAAGACGAGCCTGTACAAAAAGGCGTTCTTTGCCTTCAGGACAGGATTGGCTTGTGACCTCGAGGGGCTAGGCGCTGCAGCTGGACATGAATATACTAAATTTAAGTTATCCATAGAATCGTTAATCTATAATTTCCTATACAGTAAAAAAGCCTTCATCCCATAGATAAGGGACAAAAGCTTGCAGCTCTGCGGTACCACCCAAATTGACGATAAATCGCCCACTCATTGTGTATACAATTATATACACCCCGTTGATAACGGGCAGGATCCCGTTAGCGCCTACTCTCAAAAGATTTCAGGCTACCCTCACAAGTCCATTCAGAATCAGCATGGCATCCGCTTTGCACCATCCAGCGGCTCTCTATAATACCTATCTTAATTCTTACTATTCTCGATCATAGGTTTAATATACGGTTAAATAATTATAAACATTCTAGCACTCACCTTCACCTTTTGTCCACAGGAATTTATGAATATTCTAGCACTTTCTTCCTTTATTAAGGCTCTTTTCTCAAACATTGTTGCTTTTGGAGTAAAAAAACTGATTGCTCTTGCATAAAGGTTGATGTTGTTAGAAATTTATTGAGAAAAGAGCTGCAAATTAGATAAAAATGCTCAAAATACCTGATTGCACGTTAAAATTGGCCTTTAAATTTTAACAATAAACTGTATGAATACAGCCCTTAGATTTTAACAACAAACTTTACAAAAATAGCCTTTATTGAAAATCTTAATACTTTCTTGACAATTCCCTGAAGAGTTCTGGAAACCTGTCTACTAGAATGAAATTGAAAGGAGATGATAGAGATGAAATGGAGGAATCTTTTTATCAGTGGTGCTTTAATTGGTGCATTTTCCCTAGGTGCCATGTTCGCTCCAATTGAGCAATTTGCGGCAAATGCAAAAAATGAACCCGCTGTCGAAAAGAATGCGTTAACGGTAGCAACTAACGAGGACGCAACAGCTGATACTTGCCCGATAGCAGGAGCAAAAATGGGCCGTGGTGCCGGAATGATGGGACGAAATTTCTCAGGAACCATGCATGACATGATGGCAATTGAGCTGGGGATGACAGCAGATGAACTCTATACAGCCCGATCCGAAGGAAAGTCAATCGCAGAGCTTGCTGAGGAAAAAGGACTGGATGTCAACGCACTGAACGAAAAAATGATCGATGTGCGGAAGGCGGAACTTGAACAACTGGTGAAGGATGGAAAAATTACTGAAGAGCAAAAGAACCTCATGCTGGAGAACATGGAAGCCAGAATGAAAACTGCCATTGAACGAGAAATAACCGGGCCAATGAATGGCCGCGAAGGCGGCATGGGAATGGGACAAGGTCGCGGATACCATCATGGCATGGGAAATCAGTTTTAAATTCTTTATCATGATGCAATAATGGATCGGGATTGAAAACTCTGAAATTAACTTCAGAGTTTTTTGTCATCTTTTTTATCATTAACCGACAGAAGACTTCTTCCTCAAGGAATGTGTTGGGCGCAGCCCAATGAGTAGATGGGAGATGAATGTCGGTAGGCTTTAGCCTAAGCAGATTTTCACAAGATTAATTTTAAAAACTTCAAATTTCTTATTGAACAAGACTTCTCTTTGGTATATGATTAGATGAATAATACGGAACATATGTTTCCGTATAACGGAAAGGTGGTGAAAAGATTGTCACGTAAAAAGGCGGTAAAGGTTCTCCGAAGGAAAAAGAATATAGAAAATATTCAACGTTTTACGCAAACTCAGAATCTTGGGGGAAATAGTCTCACAGCTAAAAAGTTCAGGGTTTTGAAAAGAATGACACACAGCACGAAGGCCTTACGCAATGTTGGACTTTACACGATCAAAAAAAGCTATCGCGAGAATGGTAAAAATGCTACGACCAAGGAAATTGATGATGCGATGAAAATCGATGTAAACTATTGGGGTGTTCAATCAAATTCTGTTCAAGCTATTCGCCGTTCGTTACTTAATGAAGTAAACAGCTTTTTTAAAGCACTCAAATGTTGGAAAGAGAATCCTGAAAAGTTTACGGGTCGTCCTATGTTTCCGAAATACCTACATAAAGAGGCGAAGCGCATTATCGAAATTTACCAAATTCCGAAAGTAGATAAAGATGGATATTGGACGATTCCGATGAATGTAGGTTTCAAGAAACGCTTTGGTGCAATAAAAATTCGTATGCCCAAAAACTTATTAAACCAGAAGATTGTCTATATTGAGATCGTACCGAAGCAAAAAGGTCGGTTCTTTGAGGTGCATTACACGTACGAAGTGCAAGTGGCTCAAATAAAAAAACAACCTACGACAACTACGAACGCTTTGAGTATTGATTTAGGCGTAGATAATCTCATGGGGTGTGCGACAAATCGCGGGGACGCTTTTTTAATTGACGGTTTTGCTTTGAAGTCAATCAATCAATATTTCAATAAAGAAATCAGTAAACTTCAAGAGAAGAATGTGGAGAATGGTATTTCCAAGCGTGTAGTGACAAATAAACAGGCTCGTCTTTGGATGAAACGAGAACGACAAATAAACGGATATATTTCGCAAGCTGTCGGTTTACTTTTCAAAAAAGCAAAAGAATTTAACATAGACACCTTCATTGTCGGTTACAATGCTGGCTGGAAACAAAAATCTGATTTAGGTAAAAAAATCAATCAGAGCTTCGTTCAAATTCCGTTTAAAAGGATAATCTCAGCTATTGAAAATAAATGCCTGAAAGAAGGCATCCGTTTTGTCAAACAAGAGGAAAGCTACACTTCAAAAGCTAGTTTCATCGAACGAGATGAACTGCCAGTTTGGTCAAAAAATGATAAAAACACTTACTGTTTCAGCGGCAACCGTATCACTCGAGGGATGTACCGTTCTAAAAATGGAGAACAAATCCATGCAGACATCAATGGTTCGTTAAATATTTTGAGAAAATCTGGCGTTGTGGCATTACCAACGGAATTGAAGGTGAAAAATCCAATTAGAATGGAAGTTCAAAAACGTAAAGCCGTTGCTTAGTGCATGGCATATAGTGGGTGTGTCAACCATCCTAGTGTATTCGACACTTTTGTGTCGGGGCTTGTAGTACATAGTTCGTAAGGCTATGACTTCACCGTATTATTCGGCGAACCTTAACTCTTCGGAGGGAGGG
This sequence comes from uncultured Bacillus sp., assembly GCA_937902115.1. Lineage (GTDB taxonomy): Bacteria > Bacillota > Bacilli > Bacillales > Cytobacillaceae > Bacillus_BD. The sequence continues at coordinate 14,852 of CALGSR010000301.1, forward strand.
TGCAAGTGGGAAAACGATCGTTCGTCGCCAATACCGACCTAAAACTCTCTTGGGGTGTTCCTGTAGGGTGACATGAATTTTGGAGCGTCAAACTGTCTAGAAATAGACGAGAATACCCAAGGTTCTAACTCAAGCCCACACTTCAATCAAACCGCAAGGTTGATAAGTGGCGGGTAGTTGACGTATTAGGATACGGAACCATCTCTTCTTGCTATAATAATATAGTAGAAGTTAGGAGGATTACATATGGGAAAAGTGATTGCGGTTGTTGATGACGAAGCTCAGATTCGTGAGATGATTACATCGTATTTATGTAATGAAGGGTATGAAGTCGTGGAAGCTGCTGATGGCAAAGAAGCCGTTGCATTGTCCAAGAAACAGACCATTGACCTCATGCTCCTCGATATTATGATGCCGAATATGGATGGCATCCAGGCCTTGCGAGAAATTCGCCTGATCGATCGAAAGCTTCCCGTGATTATGCTCACTGCTAAAGCAGAAGAAATCGACAAACTGTTAGGGCTTGAAATGGGTGCTGATGATTATATCACGAAACCCTTCAGCATGCGCGAACTGGTCGCAAGAATGAGAGCCGTTTTAAGACGCAGCGCCCCTGATGAAGATGCTGCAGAAGAGGATGAAATCATAAAAAGAGGCGCTATTGAAATTAACTTAAGCACATATGAAGCATTCATCAGCGGCAAAGCATTAAACTTAACCCCCACGGAATATAAAATTCTCGTGACACTGGCACAAAAACCCGGAAGAGTTTACAGCCGCTTGCAATTGCTTGATATCGCCATGGGTGAAGCTTTTGCCAACTATGAACGGTCCATTGATACCCATGTCAGCAACCTAAGAAGAAAAATCGAAAAGGATCCGGCTCATCCGGAATATATCCACACCGTTTACGCAATGGGGTATCGTTTTGGTGACAAAAAATGAAGTTGCAAACAAAGTTAATCACCGCATTTATTATCATTATTCTTTTCATGGGAATCAGTCAAGCCTTTATTTTACAAGGAAAGATCCAGTCAACCTTTCAAAACTACCTGAAGCAGTATAATGTTGGTTTTATGGATCGAATGAGGGAAAACCTTGAATGGCATTATGCGGAAACTGGGTCGTGGAAAAATGTTCAAGAACTTTATTTTTCTGAACAAACCGGGATGATGGGAAGAGGAAACGGAATGATGCGCGGGATGGGACAGGAAATGAACATGGTTTTAAGCACTGCCGATTTAATTCTCTTCGATAAAAAGGGAATCATCATTGCCGATACGTCTGCAGCAAGAATCGGAGAAAAAAGCGGCGGCCTTTCCGGAAAAAAGCAGGATATCATCGTTAACGGGAAAAAGATAGGAACCCTTGTCCTTTACGAAAAGGCATTGCAGAACTTAGAAAAGGAATTCCTCCGTTCCGCCAATGCAGCCATTATGATTAGTAGTATGATTGCTTCTGTTATTGCCATTCTGTTTGCTCTTTGGATCGCAAAGAAAATCACTATTCCATTAAAAAGTCTAGTCAAGGGAGCGCAAAGAACTGCAGATGGCGCTCCCTGGGAAGCAGTCAGCATCAAAACAACGGATGAATTTCATGAGCTTGGAGAGGCCTTTAACGATATGTCACAGAAACTAGCCAAAAATGAAGAGGTCAGGCAGACGCTTGTTGCTGATGTCGCTCATGAGCTGCGAACCCCGCTTTCAATTCTCCAGGGAAAACTGGAATCGATTCAAGAAGGTGCCATCGAAGCCAATGAAAGAACCATACTCGAACTGACCGATGAAGTCTACCGCTTAAGCCGCTTGGTCAGTGATTTACAGCAATTAAGCCTGGCGGAAGCCGGCCAGCTTCCGCTTCATTTGAAACCTGTTGATCTAACTGACTTGATTGAGCGGGTCTGCAGCAATCTAAAATGGCAAGCAGATGAAAAAAATATCACTCTGATTTTTGACAAAATTCCAGAGCATTGTCTGCTTGAGCTTGATTCAGACCGAATCACACAAGTCATTGTCAATCTTGTCGGAAACGCACTCCGCCATGCTCCCGAAGCCGGGATTGTCGAAGTATCCGTGCAAGAGGAAGAGGATGCAGTTTATCTGACGGTATCTGATAACGGAGCGGGAATTCCTAATGATGTCCTGCCTTTCATTTTTGACCGTTTTTACAAAAACGATCTGTCAAGGTCTCGAAGCAGCGGTGGAACTGGACTTGGACTTTCAATTGCGAAAGGATTTGTTGAAGCCCATGGAGGAACACTGACAGTTAGAAGTGAAATGAATCAAGGGACTATCTTCACCGTCTCGCTTTCGAAAAAATAACCTTATGTTAAAAAAGCCTCAGAACACGTCTGAGGCTTTTTACTGCCATTTATGTTTTACATTTCCTGTGCATGAAGCTTCCTTGCACTTGGAACGGTTTTCTCTTGACTCTTCAGATTGAAAAGACTATACAGCACAGGTACAATATACAAAGTCAAGAGTGTAGATGTAGTCAATCCGCCGATTACAACTACAGCAAGTGATGCTGATACGATTCCGGAATGACTTGAAACCGCCATTGGCATTAATGCGCCGATCGTGGCAATAGCTGTCATTAAAATGGGGCGAATTCGCACTACTCCTGCTTCAATAAGCGATTCTTGAACTCCCATTCCTGCTTTCTCATTTTGTTTTACCTTATCAACGAGGACAATCGCATTCGTCACAACGATTCCATTCAGCATCAATAAGCCAATCATTGCCGGCATGCCTATCGGCTCTCCAACGATGAACAGTCCTAATAATGCCCCAATGACCGAGAACGGAATCGCAAAGAGGATAACAAAAGGTGCCTTCCCTTCTCCAAAAGCAATGACCATGACCATATAAACGAGAACAATACTAACGGCAATAGCGATAGTCAGGTTTTTAAAACCATCTGCCATTGCAGCGGATGCTCCTTCCTTGTAATAAGAAACGGTGTCAGGCAAATCAAGCTGTGCGATGACCTCGTCTGCTTTTGCTGTCACATTCCCCGTATTTGCATCTGTCATCTGAGCAAAAACCATCACATACTCATTCGTATTCAAATGATTAATCAAGGTACGATTATTTACTCTTTGCAATTTTCCCACTTCATTTAAAGCAACAGGCATCCCCAAGATATTATTGACTTTTTGATTTCCTAACTCTTCAAGAGAAGAAATATCATCTATTTTCAACTGCAGCTTAACGTCTGTTTGCTCATCATCTACTGTCATGGTCGTTACTACATCACCATTCATAAGATTACGAAGTCCCTGGCCAACCATGGACGGCATCAGCCCTTTTTCGGCAAGTTGTTCTTCATTAAAAACAAGCTCTATTTCCGGTTCATCCCCTTCCAGTGAAGTGGAAATATCCGTAAGACCGGCAACATTTTTTAATTCGCTGACAATCTCTTCGCTCGCTTTTTTGATATCTGCAAAATCAGAACCATTCACAACTAGCATATATTGGGAATCACTGCCGCCGACAATCCCACCGACACCTGTTACGGAAATCTCCTCTGCTTCTTTAATTCCAGCAAATTCTCCCCTTAAATCCTCAATAAATCGGTCTGTGTTTTCAAGCGAATCTTTAACGGCGAATGAAACCGAAGCTGTTTCAAACTCCCCAGAAACACTTGTACTTACACGTTCTATTTCTTCTCGATGCAACAAAATATCTTCAACCTTCAGAGCCGTTTCATTTGTTATTTCCGGTGACGTGCCCTTTTCCATTTTGATACTGATGTCATAGTCATTTACCTTCTCTTGCGGTAAAAAGGTTGTACCAAGCTGCGGAGCAATGAGAATAACAGAGCCGACAAGAAGGAACAATGACATGGTCATCGTAACAATGCGATGCTTTAACGCCCAGTTTAGGCTTTTTCGGTATCCTTTTTGTAAAAAGGTTTCTTTATGTTCCTGCGGTGAAATGTTCAACAGAAAAATCTTAGACATAAGCGGCACGACTGTAATGGCCACCAACAGTGAAATTAACAGTGATACAACAATCGTCCAGGCAAGAGGTTTAAAAAATGCACCGACAATCCCAGGCACAAAAGCCATTGGCAGAAACACTGCTACAGTCGTTATGGTTGAAGAAGTAATAGCGGATGCTACTTCTCTTGTCGACTTCTCAACCAACCTTTCATTCCGTTCTCTAGATGCTCTTACCCTTCTAAAGACATTTTCAATGACAACAATGGAGTCATCTACAACCCTTCCTACTGCAACAGCAATCCCCGCCAGCGTCATAATATTTAATGTATACCCCAGCATATGCATCACTGTAAAAGATCCAAGAATCGAAAGCGGTATCGAGATAACAGCAATAATTGTTGAACGGATATTTCTTAGGAATAACAAGGTCACAATGACAGCCATCACCGCCCCAAGAATGGCTTCACGCAGCATAGAATAAACAGAATCTTTAATTTCGATGGACTGGTCACGCAAAATTTCCGTCTCGTAGCCAACAGGGAGACTTATCTCCTCCATCGCTTTTTTTGCTTCATCAACGATGGCAACGGTATTGGCTCCGCCTTCGGCCATGATCCCAATACGAACTCCCGGGTCCCCATTAATGCGGGTAAAGGTTCCACTGTTTTCATTTTCATAGGTGATTTCTGCAATATCACTTAGCCTGATTACCTCAGGCTGCTGAGGATTCTCGGATGATGCCCTATTTGTAAAGAGCCTTATATTTTTCACATCATCAAGGGATTCTAATTCCTTTCCAGCTCGTACAGGCAGTACTTCATTTGATAAAGTGATGTCCCCAGTTGGGATCGAAAGGTTATTTGCTTTAATACCCGCTTTTACATCATCAATCGTTATTCCTTTATTCTGCAGTTCTTCAGGAAGAAGACGAATGGACACCATTCTACCCTCGATGCCTCCTGACTCCACTTTACTTACCCCTTCAATTGCTTCAAGACGCGGGATAACACTGCTAGAAACAAACTTTTGTACCTCTAAAGGATCTTCCTCAGCATAAATTCCCATTGAAAAGATTGTCGGATCCGGATCAGGACCTGAGTGGATAAATTCCGGAGCTTCTGCATTTTCAGGCAGTTTGATTTTAGCAATGGCGGACCTTGCCACCTGTTCCGCCTCATCCATATCCGTATCCATTTCAAATTCCATTGTCGCGTAAACAGCATTAGCTGCTGCATCTGTATAGACATTTTTAACTCCGTCTAAATTCAGAAATTCTCTTTCTACCGGTTCACCAATCTCTTGCATCACCTGCTCAGGAGATGCTCCAGGATAAGGAATCACTGCGGTTAGATAGGGAATGTCTACATTTGGGTACTTTTCAATATTCATTTCTTTTAATGATAAAATTCCGCCGGCTACAATAAGCAGGATCATTAAAAACAAAGCAGTTCCGTTTCTCATACTAAAGCGAATAATCGATTTCATCATCCATTCTCAGCTCCCATCCATTTGTTTTTTTAAAACTTCTCCTCTCTGACTTTTCAAATAATTCTCCTAATTCATGAATGATCATAATCCATTTCCATTTTTTCCAAATGATGCTGGAGCTTGATCTTCATCTCAGACTTAAGACGTAGATACGGATGAGAAATATAGATTGCTCTTATTCAATAGCACGTTCTGCTTTTTTCTTTACAAAACTTTTACTGAATCTTTATCAGAACACAAAAATCTTCTTATATATTTCAATCAACACTATAATTCGATATTTTTCTACAAGAGGTGCCCCAATGAACAGGAATAGAACTTCAAATTTCCTCCATTTTCTTAGTTATTTAAACTCACGGCGGAGTATATTATATGAAGAATTCAATAAACAACAGGAATTGCAAAAAATGATGAAACCGGAAAATATTCAAACCTTTTTTCAACCAATTCTATCAATCGAAAATGGCTCGACGATTGGTTTTGAAGTTTTGAACCGTCCGCAACGCACACCGCTTTTTCCTAGTACAGAACAATTCTATGACTATGTTGGAAAAAGCAAAGATGTATTTAAAGCAGAGGTTTTTTTTCGAAATCTGTCTTTCGAGAGATTTTCTGCACAATTGAAAGACTTACACGCAGACAGCAGGCCATTGATGTTTCTTAATATACAATCCCAATTATTAGCAGACCCATCATACCGCAGAGGAACAACATTAGAACTGCTTGAAAAATATCATATCTCTCCTCATCAGATTGTTTTAGAACTAACTGAAAAAGAAGCTGTCATCAATTATACTGAGTTTGAAAGAATGATTACGCACTATCGTAATCAAGGTTTTCGTGTTGCTGTTGACGATGTAGGAACAGGCTATAACAGTTTACAGACTCTTTTATCCGTTAAACCGGAATTTATCAAGCTTGACAAATCCCTAATTCGT
>CALGSR010000302.1 GCA_937902115.1 uncultured Bacillus sp.
AATTCATTAACATTCGGTATTGATTGATGGAGGTAACACATGACAAAAAAATAATGATCCGAAAACGAAAAAGGAAAGAACCCTTTTAAAAACTATTGGCTCCGTATTGTTTGCTATTATTGCCTCTTTACATCACTGGCTGCATACACTTTTGATTGCACTCGGTTTAACTACTCTAAGAACAGGACTATTCGCATTACCGTCCACTTTACGGTTAGTGTTTTTACTGGCCTCATTAGTTTTATCTGTTTGGTTTATTATTATTGCAAAGTGTAAATGGTCCCGTAATCGCCCTGCCGCCTGGGTATATCTCGTATCTTCCTTAATATCAATTATTCTTGTTATTACAGCCATACCGGATACAATCACAAATTTGAATCAACCAGTTCAGCAAGAGCAGAAGCAAGAGAAAGATAGTAACCAAGAACAACAGAAACAACAAGAGCAGCCATCACAACATGACGAACATAATCATGGTTAACACGAATAAGGCTTTCGGATATTAGGAGGTAATCTAATATCCGAAAGCCCTCTTCTTTCTATAGGAGAGATATTCCAATTCAGTCTTTTCAAGTTACAAACTTCATTAATGCGAACATCATAATGACAAAAAAACTGATTATCATAAAAAAGAAACTAAATCCATTTATGTTCGCTTTTTTTTGAATCTTGCTGTATTCCTCATAAGTTAGTTCTCCTTTTGCAAACCTTAGCCCATGAGGATCAGGTTTGATAGAATAATAGGTACCTTTCGTATCCTCAAGAATCACATCCGTGATCAAATCCTTTCCATTCCATTGACCATCTAAGATGGTACCGCCTGAAATATCTACCCGTACAACTTTATACAAGGAGTTTTTCCGTATCTCTTCACAGATTTCATAAGCATTTTGCTCAATAAAATGGTTGGAAACGCACAAGTTTATCACCTCACCTGTATTATATTTTATTCTGCTAAAATGTGTTTATATTTCTTTTATCACATTCTACGATGGATTACCTCTGACCTCTTCTGCTTTCCAGTAATATGCACTAAATACTTCCGCAAACGCTTCAATGACTCTGTGCACAAAAGGTTGAATTCTTGATGGAATTCAACCTTTCCTCTGTTCTTTGTAATTAAAAGGATTTCTAAAAAAACGCGTAAACATTTTTTTGAAAATCCCCTTAAAGTTTGTCCGGTCTTATTATTTTATAGAGTCCAATACGTGAACGTATCAAGAATCCCCAAAATGCTAATAATAATTCCTGCTATTCTTTGTACGATTAAACCCATCCTTACTTTTCTTATACTAATCCTAAAAAATAATTAAGTAATTTTATTTCTGCAAAGTTTCTACATACTTTCCTTGTATGATTAGATTAATAATAAGCCGGTTGTTTTCAGATGAAGAAAGTATATCAAATCTACATACAATGGAGGTCCAAATTTTGTATTATAAGCTTTCTAAAACAGGTCAAGTAACCATTCCTAAATATGTTCAAAAGAAGCTGGGGTTTAAGGAAGGGGATTATCTATATATATCTATCAATATCACGATAGTATAGCTATTGTTAAATACCATCAAAATACTGCTTTAAACCAATGTGTTTTTCAAAACGGGAGAATATCAATCCCTGCAGAACTTCGCAAACTGTTAAGACTCTCTCTTGGTACATTGCTTGATATAAAAATCAGCTATAATCAAGACAAAGTGATTATCAAGAGAGCGAAACTAGGTCTATTAAGAGATGCATAACCTCTTCATAAAGTAATTTAATATAAATGTTCCGAAAATCCTTATTTTCTGCACAAAGTTTATTTATACTTTAAATATGGATGGTCCTCATCCCCCTTTTATATAAAAACATAGTACAAGAAAAACCGTTACCTCCGCTAGGTAACGGTTTTTCTACTATGATTCCTTTTTTACCATTAAGGACAGGGCTTCCACTTCTTTTCTTAGCTTTTCATTTTCCAACTCCAAATTAGCCATTTTTGAATCCAAAATCTTTGAAGAGTGTGAATCATGATCATGATGCTTATGACCACCCATTCCCTTCATACAGAAAATCATCATGATGGGACAAGCTAACAATACCAAATAAGTTAACCATTCCAATAAAATCACTCCTAACTACTTTTCTTTATCATACAAAGAAAAAATGGAGATTTTATGGAGAAATAAAATTTTATTATTTATTTCATAATAGTGATCCCATTCGGTGTTTCACCGACTTCAATTGTTTCAATTACTTTATTTTCTTCAGTGTCAATAACCGATACTGTGTTTTCATACATATTTGTTACATAAGCCCGCTTACCATCAGAACTTGTTACTACCCCATGAGAGCCTTTTCCCGTTTCAATGGTTGCTGCTACTTTTTTGGCTGCTAAGTCAACAACTGAAACTGAATTCGACGGGGAATCTTTTGTTCCCTGATTAGCCACATAGGCAAATTGATTATTCGCATCAATATAACCTTGCGCAGGTCCATTGCCAACAGGAACCTTTTTCACTTGCCCAGTTGCTAAATCAACAATTGCCAGCATATTTTCGGCATTTATAGTGGCTACAAGTATTTTACCATCTGAGGTAACTCCAGTAGTAACTGGAGCCGAACCGACCGTAATTCTCTTTTCCTCTTCCATCGTTTGCAGATCTAGGACACTAACTGTATCCTCACCCATGTTAGCTATATAAGCCTTCCCACTGTCAGTTGAAATACGAAATCCATGAGGTCCCTTTCCCGTGTTAACCGTTTGAGCCACAGTAAAGCTTTCCGTATCAATAACCGAAACGTTGTTATCTTCATTGTTTGTAACTAAGGCATATTCCCCATTCTCTGTAAAAACAATATGCGCAGGGTGATTGCCAACTTCAACTGATTTCAAAAGTTCATTTGTGTTTGTATCAAAAAACACTGCCTTCCCTGTCATTTTCATTGATCCATGATCGCCGTCATGATGCATCATCGCTGGGACCACTGTAGCACCGACCGTTTTCCCATCCGGAGAGACTTGAACATTGTGGACAATTCCATCCACTTCTATCGTCTCAACTACTTTATTCGTTGCTGCATCAATTTTTGAAATACTTCCTCCCTCATTCGCTGTAAAATAATATCGAGTATTGTTTAATTCGACTGTATCCTCATCCTTTGTTTGAGTTGTCTGATTGTATTGATTTTCTTCCTTTGCCAGCGTAGCACCTTCTTCATTAGTGCCACACCCGGCAAGAAATATCCCTAGTATGATTAATGGGATTAATAATTTTAATTTTACTTTTTTCATATAGGTTTCCTCCTTTTCTATCTATTTGTTAGAGTAAACATTTACCTCTATTCATATTGTGTCGTTCTTCACAAGAACAAAAAAAGCAGGGGAAATCCGTAAAACTTTGTGAAAATCCACAAAAACTGCAAAAATTATATTAATATTATATTTTTTACGAACAAGGGACTCTTTTCAAGTAATGGAGGTTTTAAACCAAATCATTTACCAAGAAGGATTTTTGAACTTTTTTTGAACAACGGTTTTTTTTAACTTCTTTTTTTAAAACCTAGTGATATTTATCGTTTATTTTTATAATTCCATCAAAAAACTCCACAGTTTCTGCAATATTTTCTTTTATACTGCTTTATGACAATAATATTCAACATGAAACTTAAATTAGCTGCTGTATTAGCATTTAGTGCCCTCATTCTGGCAGCATGTTCCTCAAATGATGCCGGAAATGCAGATGAAGCCAAAGGCAATCAAAAAAAAACAGAAGAACAGGTGGCTCAAGTAGATGGACTTCAAACCACTAACGCGGAAACGCTTACAGGGAATAAATTTACCATTACTGCCAAAGAAGCTAAACATCAATTGAACAGTAAAGTGACCGTTGATGCTTGGACATTTAACGGCTCCGTTCCAGGCTCGCAAATCCGTGTAATGGAAGGAGAAAAGGTGAAAATCACATTTAAAAATGAATTGCCTGTGCCTTCCTCTATTCACTGGCATGGCATTACGGTACCAAATGAAATGGATGGAATACCGGGTGTGACACAAAATGCCGTTCAACCGGGCGAAAGCTTTACGTATGAATTTACACCGACAATACCTGGAACCTATATGTACCATACTCATCAAGATGCAGTAAACCAAATGGATATGGGACTTTATGGTACGATTATCGTTGAGCCAAAAGAAAAAACATATGACCGGGATTATACTCTTATGTTTGATGAATGGATAAGTGATTCCCAAAAATCTAATATGCCGATGAATGATATGGGTGAAATGGATCATAGCGGAATGAACCATGGTGGAGGTTCAGCAGCTCCTGACAACAGCCATGGAAGCCAAGATATGGGACATGATATGTCTATTTACGATATTTATACTATTAACGGAAAAAGTGGAGATGCTATTGAACCGTTAAAGGTAAAAGAAGGAGAAAAGGTCCGGCTCCGTTTAGTCAATCCCGGCTACTTATCTCATAACATTCACCTGCACGGTCATGACATTAAAGTTGTCGCAGTTGATGGCCAGGATGTGAATGAACCAAAGGAAGTGAAAGACCAGTTAATCTCAATAGCTCCAGGCGAGCGTTATGATATTGAGTTCACTGCTAATAATCCTGGTGAATGGTATCTTGAGGAGCATGGGAACACAGAAGGTACAAAAGGAATGAAAGCATTGATTCAATATGAAGGAAATAACGAAACAAAGGATCAATCTAACCAAAATAAGAAACTACCTATATTCTCCTATATTAATTACGGAGGCACAAAAACTGGAAAATTCACTTTAGATCAGGAGTATGACGTTGAGTACACTATGGATCTTAACGGGAATAATGATGACAATGTTTGGACGATCAATGGAAAAGCATTCCCAGAAACAGTTGGGTTAAATATCAAAAAAGGTGATTTAGTGAAAGTAAAATTAATCAACAATTCGCCAACCGGTGTGAATCATCCGATGCACTTACACGGGCACTCGTTCCAGGTATTAAGTAAAAATGGACAGCCGGTGGAAGGTTCACCAATTATAAAAGATACCATCAGTTTAGAATCTGGCGATGAATATGTTGTAGCCTTTGAAGCTGATAACTCAGGCAACTGGCTGTTCCACTGTCATGATTTACATCATGCCACAGCAGGAATGGTAGATGTAATCAAATATGATGGATATCAACCAAACTTTACACCCGATCCAAACTCTAATAATAAACCTGAGTAACAACCAAACCTTTACAGTAAATAGACTGAGGCTGCCGTTTAAATCGGCTGCCCCAGTCTCATGTAACTATGTGTTTACCTTCTTGGCTGTATCAGTAAGGTAACGACAACTCGCTAAAATAAAACCAAAGAATGAAAAGAATAATAGCAATCGCTCCGACAAACATAAAAGGTTTATTTTTATTCACTCACAGCCCCTCCACTATGACTTTTTACGTTTCCAACACTATATTCGCAAAAATATGTGCAGATATCATCGAGGAAATATTGATATTTCTTGATAGTTTCTGCAAAATATCCATTTATACTTGTTTTATCAGGGTTATCTAATGCTATGTGAAAATGTTTAGTTAACCAAAGAATTGTTCTATTTCCGCCATTATGAAGAGCCTTCTAAAAAAGTTTAGCAGTTGAAAAGAAAGGGGTTTTAGCAAAATGAGAAAGTTAGCTTTATTAGGAGTTATAGGTATTTCGTTAATAATTACCGCTTGTGGAAATGAAAAGGAAGAGGCCAATCAAGCAGAACCCGCAACACAAGAAGAAGAAACCGCAGAAACTCAACAAGGTCTATTCTATGTACCTAATGCTGGAGAAGGTACTGTATCAGTTATTGACCCAAATGAGAATAAAGTTGTTGATACAATAAGTTTAGGAACTAATCAAGCCTCACATGGTATTGCTTTGAGTCTTGATGGCAAGACATTATACACTGGAACTGGCTTTGAAGGAAAATCCCTAATTGTCATAGATACTGAAACGAATGAGACCATTAATGAAATAAAATTTAATGGGGGCGTCCATGGTATTGATATAAGTCCGGACGGAAAATATCTATATGTTTCCCTAAGTCCGGGATTAAGTCAGGAGGGTGATGGTGCTCTTGCTGTCTTAAAAACAGATACTATGGAAAGAATTGCAGAAATTGATACGGTTGTAGGCTCATCACATGTTGCTGTTACACCTAATGGTTCACAGGTTTGGCTCGCACACGCGAATGCAGAAAAGGTCTCAGTAATAGATACAAAAACGAATACAGTAGTAAAAATAATTCAAGTAGGTAAAGTGCCAAACGAGGTTGCTGTTTCTCCAGATGGAAAATGGGCCTTTGTTGCCAATGTTGAATCAGATTTAGTTTCTGTCATTGATATTGAGACTTTACAAGTTGTTAAAACAATACAAGCAGGTGATGGTCCACATGGTGTTACTGTATCTCCAAACGGTAGGGAATTGTGGGTCTCCAGCAGAAATTCATTCGATGTAACCATTATTGATACGGCGACGCTTGAGCGAAAAGCTATCATACCAACGGGTGGCTCTGCAAACCATGTTGCCTTTTCTCAAAATGGCGAGTGGGCTTATGTAACCAATCAACGGTCAAACGAAGTTGTAAAAATCAATGTGGCTAAAAAAGAAATTACAGCTAAAATTCCGGTTGGAATAGATCCACATGAAATATCACTAGAGGATTATGTTAGTACCAATCCTGAAAAAATCAACTATACATTTGCCAACTCAGGAACTCAGGATTCAACTTCTAAGAAAACGAATTCAGCAACCCGGGATAGAAATCAAAGGTTTAAAAGCACAAGCGCAAATGGAATTGGCATTGATGTACTTCGCGTAATTCCCACTGATAGTGAAGTATACGAACAATCGAAAGTTGATTTTGATAAATATGATGCTTATCAAATTAGTTTAACAACACATTCTGGAGATTTATCATCTCTCCCATTAGAACAAAATACGTATCTAATTGTAAACAATGGTGAAAAAGTGAAGCCAATTGAATGGATTGTTCAAAGTAATGATTCACATCACCCTTCATTTTTAGTTGTTTTTCCAAAACAAGAGGATGGAAAAGTTACTCTTGAGATTGGGAAACTTAGCGATGCTCCAATTCAATTGTCATGGGAGTAAGCAGTAGGAGATTCTTTTTTAAAAAAACAAATAACAGAACACATAACCGTATCCCATGCAACTAAGATACGGTTTTTCTATTTTTCAACTTCAACATATCCTTTTATTATTGAATCAAGTTTTCCCTCTGAGATATTTATCTAGATTACACAGCCATAGATATTTTCCATCATTTAAATAAGTAACTGCATCATTTCTTCAAACTTTTAAAGTAAACTAATGATACTTAATTGAAAATAGGTGAATCCATTTGAAAAAACTTTCGGTTAAACTTGGGATTTTATTTTATTTGATTATTTTCGGCTTAATGACTTTTATGTTTTTCTTTTTACATAATGGGATTGTGGAGTCTAGTGTGACAGAACAATTAAGCGCCCTGCAGTCCAGAGGAAATTCCCACAGAGCTATTCTTGAAAAGAATTTTGACGGAGAAACGATTGGTCATGTCATTTTAATGGAATCCGAATCTACTACGGATGTCGTCGTCACTGATCGATCTGGGAAGATCCTTGGCTCATCAGCACGGGTTAATCCTTTCAAGGAATATCTGCAGTCCGTTCATTCAGAAATTCCCTGGGAGGGAAAGGTAATCGAAGATGAATGGAAGGAAAGACCCTATATTGCCACAATCAGTCCTGTTCAAGTGAATGACCAGCCTGTTGGGTATGTTTATATGTTTCAAGATACAGCATCCGTTCATTCTTTAATAAAAGGGTTAAATGAACACTTTATACTAGCTGGATGGGTTTCCGTATTTTTGACATTTATCATCATCATTTTTCTTTCAAAAGGGATTACAAAACCCCTCATCCAAATGAAAGAGGCCACTTCGCAAATCAGTAAAGGAGATTTCTCTGTTACACTGCCGAAAACATCGAATGATGAGTTAGGTGATTTGGCTAAATCAATCGAATCATTAGCAAATGATTTAAGCTATTTGAAACAGGAGCGCAATGAATTTTTAGCTAGTATTTCCCATGAACTCAGGACTCCTCTTACTTATATAAAAGGATATGCCGATATTGTCCTAAAACGAAACCTGACAAGCGAGGACAGAGAGAAATATTTAACAATCATTGTAGATGAATCAAATCGTTTATCCCGATTAATTAAAGAATTATTTGAACTAGCCAAACTCGATCAGAATTCCTTTGTCATTCAGAAAGAGCGGATTGATTTGGTCCATTATATGAATAAAATGGAGGAAAAGCTCAGTCCAGCTTTTCAGGAAAGGGATATAGAGTTGGAAGTAATCTGTCAGCCTAATCTATTTTTATACGCGGATCCATTAAAATTGGAGCAAATCCTTTTCAACTTATTAGACAATGCGAAGAAGTATTCTCAGGAAGGAGCAAAAGTTACCTTACAAGGCTGGAAAACCAGAAATTCTATTCGTTTATCAGTTAAGGACAACGGTAAAGGTATCCCTGAAAAAGACGTCCCCTATATTTTTAACCGTCTCTATCGTGTAGATAAAGCACGGACCCGCTCTCTTGGAGGAACAGGGCTTGGTCTTGCCATCGTAAAGGAACTCGTTCATGCACATGGAGCCGACATTACGGTAAAAAGCCAAGAAAACGCAGGCACGGAATTCGAAATCATTTTTAATGAAGGAGATAATAGGCTATGAAAACCATTTTACTCGTAGATGATGAACCGATGATGCTGGATTTACTATCGCTGTACCTGTCGCCATTGGGCTATAAATGCATAAAAAAAGAATCAGCCATCGAAGCGATATATTACCTGCAGTCACATGATGTGGATCTCATATTATTAGATATTATGATGCCCGAAATGGATGGTTGGAAGGCATGCAGGGAAATCAGGAAGAGTTGGGATATTCCCATTATTATGCTGACGGCGATGAGCGATAAAACCGATATTGTAAAAGGATTAAAAACTGGAGCAGATGATTATATCTCAAAACCATTTGACGAAGAAGAACTGATCGCCAGAATTGAAGCCGTATTGCGAAGAAACAAAAGTGAATCAGGAAAAATTTCGTTTAAAGGACTGCTGCTT
This sequence comes from uncultured Bacillus sp., assembly GCA_937902115.1. Taxonomy (GTDB): domain Bacteria; phylum Bacillota; class Bacilli; order Bacillales; family Cytobacillaceae; genus Bacillus_BD. Next base: position 9,154 of record CALGSR010000302.1, read on the forward strand.
GACCAAAACTCCTATCAACTGTATTTTAACGGGAAAGAAATTCCCCTAACGCCGAAAGAATTTGGCATGATGGGCCTGTTTCTCAGCAATAAGAACAAGGTTTTTTCAAGAGAACATTTAATCACCTCTATCTGGGGGCACGATGTCTCTACAGAAGATCGGACGATTGACTCTCATGTGAGAAATTTACGCGAAAAGCTGCGCAAAGTAGGATTTCCGGTTGACGAATATTTACAAACGGTTTGGGGAGTAGGGTATAAATGGTCAGGGAGGAAATAAAAGGGTGAGTGTTTTTTTTCAAGATTGGTTCTCGGATAATGAAGTGATAGCTGCATTCATCAGCATTGGCCTCAATATTCTTATTGCGATTACTGGCGTGCTGCCAAGTGCTTTTATTACATTGGGTACAGTAGATGTATTAGGATTAAATAAAGGAATGATTGTATTAATTGCCGGCGAAGTAGCAGGAGCTATTGTTTCTTTTATCCTTTACCGTAAGGGAATTCATAAACTCGCAGCATCCCCTAAATTCAGTAAAATACAGAACAGGTATTTACGGAAGTTAAACAGTACAGACGGTATTTCAGCATTCTTCATTGTCATTTTGCTGAGATTACTGCCATTTGTACCTTCCGGTGCTGTAACCCTGACAGCAGCCCTAAGTAATATGAAGCTTCTTTCTTTTAGCATAGCCAGCACACTCGGAAAAATCCCCGCCTTGTATATTGAGGCGTATTCAGCCTTTCATGTCCTAAACTTAAAGCCTGAATGGCAAATAGGTTTATTTCTATTTGTTGTGTTGCTATATCTTTTGTATTTGCTTTGGAAAAAATATCATGCACTAGATAAATCATAATAGCAACAGCCATGAACTGTTGTTTTATAGAGGAATTTCCCTGACTTTTCCATGGGACAAGCCCTCGTGGTTTTACGTGCTAATTTTATAACTTCTGCATAAATTCTGCATATGTCGGCGATATGATGTAGTAAAGAAAGGAGATGGAGAAAATGAAATAGAAATTAGCCATCGGAATTTTAACAGGTGCCATTATTTTAGGAGGAGCAGGAACCTTTGCCTTTGCTGCGACAAACGAGGATGCAAATGGTAATGAACTCTTAAACTTCGGGCAGCTGAAACCATTCATGGAAAAAATGCATCCTGAACTTTCTACAGATGAACTGAATGATATGTTTGATTCATGCCACGGTGAAGGCGGTATGATGGAAAACGGCAACATGGACGGCATGATGAACGGTAACACCGAAGGTATGATGAATAATTTATAGTTAGGATATGATTCCTCATGATGGGTGGCTACGGTTTTAACATGATGGGAATGTTTGGATTCGGTCTGCTCAACTTATTGGTAATTGGAATCGTGGTCTACTTTGCAGTGAAACTAGCATTACGAAATAATAAATCATAACAACAAAGCATACAGTTTTAATGATTGGAGCATGTCATTGCTCCTTCTAAAGCTAAAGGCACTGGAAGATAAATTCCAATTCCTTTTTATTATTGCCCTTTACAAAATTAAACTCTATGCATCATCGTATACGCAGGAATTACTATAGTATACTTATACTAGTAATGGGTGATAGATAAGAAAAAGGGAGGATTATTAGATGGAGATAGAAATCGATGGTGAAGCAAAGAAATGGATAGGGGCTAAAGGTGCACAACTAACGGTGAAAAGGTTGGGAGTAGATGCGTGCTGCGCCCCAAATGTTGAAGAAGTTGTTGCAGTACCAGGGAAACCTAAATCCGTTGATTTCTATAATCCAATAAAAGTCGATAATCTTACAATCTATGTACAAAAAAATTTATGCAGGAAAGAAAGGCTGATACTAAAATTATCGGGCATTAGCTTTTTAAAAACTATTTCTGCCAAATTTCAACAAAATTAATACTCATAAGCTAGACAAATTCATAAAACTTTGTGAAAATGCATAAAATCTGCAAAAATAACGATTAAAATGATATATTTTATTACATAACAAAACACATGAGAATATGAGGCTAATAATAAACCTGAGTAACAACCAAACCTTTATGATAAATAGACTAAGGCAGCCGTTTAGAGCGGCTGCCTTAGTCATATATCATAGCCTTTACCTTTAGCACTCAATATATAGCTTTTTAACAAAAATGCGCTTTCCTGATATGCACGTTCAGGTAATGACAACTCTCTGAAATAAAACCAGATAATAAAAAGAATAATAGCAATCGCTCCAGCGACCATAAAAAGTTTATTTTTATTCACTCGCATCCCCTCCACTTCGACTTTTACGTTTCCAACACTATATTCTCAAAAATATGTGCAGATATCATCGAGAAAAGATTGATATTTCTCGATAGTTTCTATCACCCTTCATTTTTAGTTGCGTTTCCAAAACAAGGGGCTGGAAAAGTTACTCTTGAGATCGGGGAACTTAGCAAAGATCCAATTCAATTGTCATGGGAGTAAGTTTCGGGAGATTCTTTTGAAAAAAACAAATGCAAAAACACAAAAGAGGCTGCCTTTTTGGACAGCCTCTTTTGTGTTTTGTTTTGAATACGGAATACATGTGTTGACACTGTAACCTTTTATAAAGTTGTATCAACCAGCCCATCTAAATTAGGCGTTTCTTTTAAAAATTGTAACTCATAAGATGATTTTGCAAATTCCTTAATAACAGCCTCGTCTACTTCGGTTGTATAAGTAATTCGTTCCATCGCCTGTTGCACAAGGTCTTTATCTAGCTCTTGTTTTGTTAATTCCTTGATCGAATCAATCGCGATTGTTTGCGCTTCTTCTTGGTTATTATTGATAAAATCAACAGCTTCTTGTTGTGCTTTTACAAGACCCTTCGCGATGTCTTTGTTATCTTCTAATAATGAACCACTTGCGACTAAAACAGTGTTAGGAAGTGTTTTTCCATAAGCGATTTCATCTGTACTAATGATGACCTTTGCTCCATTTTGCACAAGAGTAGAAGCCCATGGTTCAGGAACAGCCGCTAAATCAACCCGCCCTGTTTCAAACATTCCTT
>CALGSR010000303.1 GCA_937902115.1 uncultured Bacillus sp.
TGTTGTTAAAATCTAAGGTTGTATTCGTGAAGTTTGTTGTTAAAATTTAAAGGCCGATTTTAACGTAGAAAAAGCTATTTTCAGACTTTTAATTCAGTCAGCAGCTCTTTTCCCTTCAAAGAAATCTAGCTTCACATTGAAAAACAAGGTCAAGCAACTTATAGTTTTAAACTAAAAGCAATAATGTTTGAGAAAAGAGCCTAATTAAAAGAAGATTTCTCTGGGGAATAAACGAATTGTACTATTGCGACAGGACAGGCATACATTATATTAAAAGCGCCTAGCCAAAGGTTAAGGATATTTTGTGTCTTTTTCTAAAGCACAGTTCACAAGAGAGATTTAAACGGCCTTAAAGATATAAACGAAAGGAGTATACGCCCTTGAAAAAATTCATGCCCATTACAGGGCTTCTCTTTGCTATCCTCATCATCAGTTACTTAGAATCACCTTATTCCCTTATCAATAAAGAGTATACCCAGGTGGCAAGCATTCCGAATGAAGTGCTACTTGCTGAGGATCAAGCAGCAACAAACGCTAATTTGGAAGCGACGGAGACAGAGGAAGTGTCAAGCATAGATGAAAATGAGGAAATTGCAGCTCTAAACTACTCGCTGGAAATGGTACTCGAAAACAAGACTAAAAAAGATGGTTATATCGTGGAAACATACCGCGAATATGAATTTTACAGAGATGGGAACGGTCAAGTGATTAAAAAAGTACCGACATCGAACGAAAACACGCTTCGTTATTATGATAGATAAAAACAGAGCCCGGCACTCCTTTTATAGGAATCCCGGGCTCTTATTTTCATTGATTATAAAGAAGTGCTTGTGCAATACCTACAAAATATTCAGACTCACGGATGATATGATCGAGAACGACCTTGGCTGTCGGATTGGCGCTGACCGCTGCACTATTCGTTTTGATTTGCCGGCACAGCTCAATGAACTGCAAACTTTGCTTTAAACAGAATGTCACTAATTCCAGTACCTGCTTCTGCAAGGCAGCAGAAATATAGTAAGCCGAGCGAATAACAGATTCAATAAAGCGGACGACTCTTTGATGCGTTTCTTTAAAGGCAGCCTCCCATTCCTCCAATGCCTCTATGTATTCTGCCTCAAGATCGGTCACTAGCGCCCTGATCACAACGGTATGTTCCGCTTCCTGATGCTTCCAGAACTCTGCTTCATCTAAGATCCGCAGCGGCATTTGCTGGCCATAATAAAATTGCAATCCCTACTCCCCCTCATCTCATCTTCATCACAATATATGAGGGACAGGGTATTAATATACCTTGGGTCCTGCAAATGGAACAGAGAACCAATAAATTCGTGCCCAATCCAAGGGATTATTCACTATTCATTTCCAACTTCATAAAACTTTACAATATTTTTTAATGAAATCAATGCCGTTTACGCTCTCTGTGTACTAAATTTATGCTTCATCATTTTAATTAAGAAACGTGTAAAGAAAATTAGAATCAATAAATAGATTAGAGTATTAATCGTAATGCTGATATACTTGTATATTCCTTCTAATCTTGTAGACATAAAGTAAATTCCAAACAACCCCATAAAAGCTGAAATAAACACAAATAAAATATTCATAATTCCGAATATTTTTACAAATTTTTTCATTCTTATTTCTCTTTCATTAAATAGAACTCCTTCTTGATTACCGAGGACCAATTTCAATGATTTTTCATATAGGTTAGGTATATCTAATACACTTGATAAAATCCAATAGCCATCTAATTTTATAACCGGAATAATATTCGATACGATCATTAAAAGGTTCCATATAGCGAATGTAGCTAAGAATGAAGAACCCCAGAAGAAGTAATGATATAGGATGGATACCAAGGAAAATATTATTAATTGAACAAATACACCTGCTAACAAAGTAATAACTTTTTCTTTCTTTTTACTAAACATTCTTATTCCACTTACATCACAATATAATGCTGGTGAAAAAAATAATAATAGGAATCCGATTTCTTCAACCTTTCCACCGTAGTATTTGCATGTAACCGCATGTCCAATTTCATGTAAAAACACGGTAGTTATGGTACTTATGTAAAATAGTGCAAAATCACTTAGAACAAAATCGATTAATAAATTGGTTGTAATATCATTAAAATTATTAAAAAATAAGACAAAACCCAATAAAATGATGAGGCCTAATAACAAAATCAAAAAGTTATTTACATATGTATAATGAAAAAGATTTTTTACTAAACTATCTAAGAATCGATCTGGATTGAATAAAGATACTTTATAGAAGAGAATATTTTTATGTTCAGTCTTTTCCGTTCCAATAACTCCTGCTGATTCTAATTGCATGATAAATCCCTCTAAATCTTCCTCCTTTATATTGTACGTCGATAGAATTTGTGGGATATTTCCTTTTTCCTTTAAATCCCTTAACATGTTCCCTTCTAATTTTCCTAATCTAAAAAACTGTTTTGCTCTTTTTACAACAAAGTGATCCCCATTTTCAATAAATTCCAAATCACCAAAATCTATCTGTTCTATATCCATCTCCCCCCTGCTTATTGCTTTTTCATCATGCAATTGTTTACTTGCTCCAAAAGTAAAAGATCTTTGTGGCCACTAAAGATCTATCTAACAGGGATTAGTTACTTCCAAAATGCAAATCCATCCCATAGACCACTTGCAAACTCTTTAAAATTATCCCATTTGCCCGGTGCTACAACCGACTCTAATGTTTCGATTTTATAATTCACTCTTTTCACCGCCTACTAATCTATCATTTTTATAAATATTATAAAGAACGCAAAAATGCTAAACGGAGAGCATATCCCATTTGCTTGCCATATGAATAATATCCACTATTTCTCATTCTCCATTCTCCTCTCTGATAAAAAATTTAATTAACGAGCTCGAAATGATTATAGCAGACAATTAATTACAATTTACCCTTATTACGACAATTATTATCATATTTTAACAATATTTTACAATCCGGTAACATTATTTATTCTTTTTCACTAACTACTATTCGATTAAATTCATAGCTGCTATGCACGGTTCTGTCCCACCTGCACCAGCATAATAAGCTAATAAAGATACGACAAGTACACCCAACTCCACTGAATTCCCAAAGATTCAACTTTATACGTAGATTGAAATCCATTTATTACAATTGCTTAATCCCTCCTCAACATTTATTCAATACAAGTTTTGTAAAATTTAATAATTGTTAATAACCTGAACAGGGGGATATCACTGTGACTATTAAAAAAGCTCTTATCACGGGTGCAGCCGCTGCAAGTCTATTCTTTTCACCCGGGCAGCCCTATCATGTTTTTGCTGAACAGCCTTCATTTTTCCAATACAAAGGAAAGGATCTTCAAGTTTCGCAAATCGCTCAATATGACAGCCTTGCCGGTGAAAGCGGGACAGAGATTCTCGCATATGATGAAAAGTTAAAGCGGGCCTTTGTAACGAATGGGGCGGTATCCGGAATGGATATTCTATCATTTGAGACATTACAATCTGGAAAATTCACGAAAGTAGAATCAATGAAACGCATCTATTTAAAGGATTTGGGGATTGAACATGTAGATGATATTACCAGTGTTGCCTCCCATCCAACAGAAGATTTAATCGCCTTATCTGTCGTTAGTGATCCGAAAACAGATCCGGGATACATCGTTTTTTTAACGAAGGAAGGAGACTATCTTACAAAAGTACAGGTTGGTTCTCTCCCCGATATGGTCACCTTTACGCCTGACGGTACAAAGGCCATTTCCGCCAATGAAGGAGAACCGAATTACGATTACACAGTAGATCCGGAAGGAAGCATTTCCATTATTGACTTAACAAGTGGTCTTGGGAATTTACAAGCTGAAACCTTGACCTTTAAAGGCGTTCCCTTAGATGAGAAAGTCCGTGTAAGTTCAAAGGGTACTGTGCTGCAGCAGATGGAGCCGGAATATATTACGGTTTCTGAGGACAGTAAAAAAGCTTATGTTTCTCTCCAGGAGAACAATGCCATTGCCACTGTCGATCTAGACAAGAATACGATTATTGAAGTGAAAGGTCTTGGAGTAAAGGATCATTCTCTGTTGGTTAATAAATTAGACGGCAAACGCGATGGTGAAACAAAACTTGAAACCCTTCCACTTCTCGGATGGTACATGCCTGATGCGATTGATACCTTCTCAGTCGGAGAAAAAACCTATATTCTGACACCAAATGAAGGGGATGCCCGTGATTATGATGCTTATTCTGAAGAAAAGGAAATCGGCGATATCTCTAAACAAATTCAATTAAATGCCGATCATTATAAAGGCTACTCCCAGATGCAGCTTGATCGATTAGTTAAAAATGGGCTGTTAAAGGATTTAAAGAAAACAAAGATAACGATAGAAAATGGGTTGAATGCGGACGGAAAATATGAGGCCCTTTATTCATATGGCGGCCGCAGTTTCTCTCTATTTGACGCAGATACGATGGAATTAGTTTATGACAGCGGCAGTGATTTTGAAAGAATTACAGCGAAAGCACTTCCTGAATTCTTTAATACCAACAATGATGAAATCGCCTATGACAAACGAAGTGCTGCAAAGGGACCTGAACCTGAAACAGTTGTTACAGGTGTCATTGGCAATACGACCTATGCCTTTATCGCACTTGAGCGCATAAGCGGAATTATGGTTTATGATTTATCAAATCCTAAGAATCCAAAATTCAACACCTTTATTTCCAGCCGTGACTTCAGTGAAGATGTGAAAGGAGATGTTTCTCCGGAAGGATTACAATTCATTCCGGCTGAAACAAGCCCAACCGGACATGCATTGCTCGCGGCAACACATGAAGTTTCAGGTACAGTTGCCGTCTATGAATTTAAGACGAAAAAAGGACGTTAAAAGACAGACAAGCTTTATTCAGCAGTGAAGCCGAATTATTGATATAGACTATCTCTATTTAAAAAGCAGCCGAGGCTATGAAGTTAGTCTCGGCTGCTTTTCGTGCTAGAACAATATTCCGGAACGCATGATGAAAGACATTTTGATGCCGCCTCTTCCCGATTTTGTCCTTCATTCTTTTTCACAATGGTATATTAAAAATGAAATGGATGAATTTCTTATGGTATGATAATTCGAGATGTCAAAAACGACCTGAATTTTATCAATGTTAATTTATTATTTGAAGGGACTGGATCAATTGGAAAATAAAACAGAAAAGTGGTCATCGAAGCTTGGGTTTATTTTAGCCTCAGCAGGCGCGGCGATCGGACTTGGGGCAATTTGGAAATTCCCCTATGTAACAGGCATGAGCGGCGGTGGAGCCTTCTTCCTTCTATTTGTCATTTTTACATTGGCCATTGGCATGCCGATGCTGATTTCGGAATTCATTATCGGTCGCGGATCAGGCAAAGAAGCGATCAGTGCCTATAAGAAATTAGCTCCGGACAGTCTTTGGGTGAATATCGGACGGATGGGAGTCGTTGGCTGCTTTCTTTTAATGTCCTTTTATTGTGTTGTCGGCGGCTGGGTCCTGATTTACAGCCTAATGTCGGTCTTTGGAAAAGTGATTGTGGATGGAGCTGATTACCCCGGTCTTTTTGGTTATGTCACAAGCAGCCCGGCTGTTACGATTCTTGGTTTAGGCCTTTTTCTTCTTATCAATATTATCGTAATAGCGCTCGGCGTGCAGAATGGTATTGAAAAAGCAAATAAATACATGATGCCGCTTTTATTTATCTTTTTTATTATTTTGGTTGTACGCTCACTAACATTAGATGGTGCGATGGAAGGGGTTAGGTTCTTCCTGCAGCCGGACTTTTCAAATATAACAAGCGAATCTGTCCTTTATGCTCTCGGACAGTCCTTTTTTGCATTAGCCGTAGGGTTCTCCTGCATGGTTACTTACAGCTCTTATTTGGATAAAAACGTAAGTATTCCTTCGTCAGCTGGGTCTGTCGTCTTCATGAATATCATTGTCTCTTTATTTGCCGGACTGGCGATTTTCCCTGCAGTCTTTTCCTTTGGACTAGAACCAACAGAAGGGCCAGGGCTGCTCTTTGTTGTGCTGCCGACCGTTTTTGCGCAAATGCCTTTCGGTGAACTGTTTTTAAGCTTATTTCTTATCCTCTTTCTCTTTGCAACGTTAACTTCATCATTTAGTTTACTAGAAATCATCGTTGCTGCTTTTACCGCGAATGGGAAGCGTTCACGCGTTAAAGTGTCTTGGATTGCAGGATTGGTTGTCTTTATCGCAGGCATCCCGGCAGCATTATCATCGAGCTATCTGGCTGAATACAAATGGTTTGATCGAACAATTTTTGATTTAACAGACTATCTCGTCAGCAATATCATGCTTCCGCTCGGGAATCTGTTTATCGCCATCTTTATCATCTATAAAATGAACCAAACCATTGTTAAAGAACAATTTTTCCAAGCCAACTCGCTATCAGAGGCTTCCTACATGAGCTGGAAATTCCTCATGCGCTGGATTGTCCCGCTTGTGATCATTCTTGTGTTCTTAAGTACTTCCGGAATTCTCTAAATACGGTTCCTAGCACTACAAAAAAACAAATGTCTTTTTGTAGTGCTAGGAACCAATGATTGATGTGGCACCGATGATGCAACCGGATATAAATCGCTTTAACTGGTTGGTTTTTGTTAAAGCACTTTTCCTTCCAGTTATTATCTAAGAGGTGGCCATTCTGCACCATCTCTTCAATCATTTGCCAATAAGCGCCCTCCTCTAGTTTTACTTACAGAGGAAGAAGTTGAAGACGAATCGTGTGCAGCCAATGATTTTATTAATTAATTCCATTTGTTTTTTGCTTGGGTATAAGCGAAACTTGTAGGCTTTATTTATCAGCATGGCTTTGCATCTCTGTCTAGGAATTCTTTTTACACAATTTTCTTCTTTATTTCTTCTGGAATTTCAATAGCTTTTACTCCGTTTTTTAAACTGGCCCATGCACGCAGTTCATATCCTTCTGCGATATGTTGATCTCCTCTTGTGAAAGAATGAGTCGCTTTAAATACTTTACTCTTTACAAGCTCTATTGTTGTGAAGATACAAATCTCATCATCAAAAAATAAGGGGGATTTAAACTGACAATATGTTTCTAATAAAGGAATACCCATTTGTTGATTCCTAAATATATTAGAAATTGGGAAACCTATTTTTGTAAAAAAATCATGTGTTGCTTCATCCATCCATTTATAAAAATTAGGATAGAACACAATTCCTGCTGCATCCGTATCTCCCCAGCGAACTTTTACTTTGTATTCATTCTTCAACCTAATCACCTGCTTGGTTAGATGGACTTATCGCTCATCCCTTTTAATGCCTGTTTATATATTCTTGCTTTATCAACATAGGAATCAATCGATAGTTGTATGAGATTCAAATCCTTATCGTTTAGTTCACGGATTACTTTTCCGGGTGAACCTACAACAAGTGAACGTGGAGGAATAATTTTACCGGCTGGGATGAGGGTACTCGCACCAATGATACACTCCTCTCCAATAACGGCACCATCTAAGATAGTAGAATTCATTCCAATCAGCGATCTTTTCTTGATGGTACATCCATGAAGCACAACATTGTGTCCAACAGTTACTTCATCTTCAATAATAAGGGGAGAGCCTTCAAATAAATGAGCAGTCGAATTATCTTGAATACTACACCGCTCTCCAATGATAATGGCATCTTCATCTCCACGTAATACAGCATTAAACCAAATCGAAGTTTCTTTGCCAATCTTAACATCACCAATTAAATAGCAACCAGGTGCTAAGAATGCAGAGTGATGTACAGTTGGTTTTTTTTCTTGCAAAGGAATAAGCAATTGATATACCTCCCACTATAAATAGTAATGACAAATCGCTATTGATGTTTTCTTTATCCGCCAATCGAAGTGAGGGGAGAAGGCGAACTGTCCCTATGTTTCTTTTCTTTGCCATGATACATTTTCTTGTCTAGTGCTTCTTTAATATGTATAGGTACGAATTCAGTTACTTCCCCGCCATTTCTATGAATTTCTTTAATAATACTCGAACTTACACTTGAATACTTTGCACTCGAAAGAATAAAAAATGTTTCAGCATATCTATAAAGGTTATTATTCATTAAGGCCATTTTAGCTTCATATTCATAATCCGTTAAGGTTCTTAATCCTTTAATAATTGCACAAATGCCATTTTCCTCCATAAAATTGATAAGAAGACCAGTAAAGGTAATGACCTTTATGGTTGTATCAAAACGAAACTCATATTCTATTAACTTCTTTCTTTCCTGAAGAGAAAATAAGCAGTTTTTCTGAGGATTATTCAAAATTCCAATATATAGATTGTCTACAAATTTACTTGCTCTTTTGATAATATCTATATGTCCGTTTGTTAAAGGGTCAAAACTCCCTGGATAAATAGCAACCTTCATTTAGACCACCTGTTTAATAGATTTGCCTTATGTACAGAATTAAAAATATTGCTCAATAAAACCGTTGATTATATCATGTTCTTGTTTGGTATCATACTGAATACAAAAAATGACATATACTTTTCCAAACCTATATACATATTGAAATATCAACATGCATATAGGTTTGTGTCATTGTAACTATCTATCACTATTAAAACCTTCTAAAGCCTGAAAGTAAGTTTTCCATTCATTTCTCTTTTTTAAACAAGGCTCAAAGAGTTTATACAATACTCTGTTAAAAACTTTTTATTTATTTTCCCATTAGCTAGCTTGGGCATCTCCTGCAGGAGGAAAATATGATCGGGGATTTTATATTTAGCTATTTTGTCAATAGCGTATTCCTTTAATGTCGTTTCTGTTTCTTTCCGATTCTTTTTTAAGCTGATACAAGCACAAATCTGTTCACCGAGTATGTTATCTGGAATTCCCAAAACAGAGACTTCTAAAACGGAAGAATGGTGAAAATAAACTTCTTCTACTTCGGCAGGGACAATATTATTACCGCCGCGAATAATTAAGTCTTTTTTTCTTCCTACAATTTTGATGTAACCGGATGAATCAACGGCAACCAAGTCACCTGTGTGAAACCAGCCGTCCTGATCGATAACTTGCGCTGTTTCCTTTGGCATTTGATAGTAGCCCTTCATTAACCCTTCGCCTTTTACCAGCAGCTCCCCAACGGATGAACCATCTGAATGACTTTCTTGCTCTACTTTTATCTCTACGCCTTTGAAGGGACGACCTGCCGTTTGAGAACGTTGATCTAATGTGTCGGATAAATTAGTCATAGATACACCCATTGCTTCTGAAGAACCATATAAATTCATGACATCCAACTGAAATTCATTGTATATTTGTCTAATTAAATATTCGGGACAAAAGGCACCTGCAACAATCCCTGTCCGAAGGGAGGATATATTTATTTTATAATTGCTATAACATTCAAGTTCACGTATGAACATAGTAGGTACGCCTAAATGGACCGTTATTTTTTCCTGCTCAATGAGCTCCAGAGCTTGTATTGAGCGATGTTTCTC